>NZ_JBFTOX010000017.1:0-144011 GCF_056398185.1 Cupriavidus sp. 05L310 | reverse complement strand
TGTTGCACCCAAGTGCGTACGACATCCCCCTGCGGGGGACGCCGGTCACTCTTCTTTGCCTCGGCAAAGAAGACTAACGAGAAGAAAGCCGACCCTGCCGGGAGCAGAGCAATCGCGAGTGCGAGGGACGCTGGTTTCGTCGTACGGCCACAGTTCTGCTGGCATCTGCCGTTGCCAGCTTGCAGGGCATCGCAATGGCACGACCCATGGGTTTCGTGGTGATGCCCCCGACCTCGTGCGCAGTGACCATTCCCACATCTGCCGCTACCGGCACGGACCACCACGACACATCACATGCCCATGGTTTCGTGGTGGGGCGGGCGCGGTGGTGAAGGCCTCGGGCATATCACCCGGTGCCACCGCGCCCACGACGGAACCGGACCGCCTGCAACTTCGTGGCCGCCCACTTCGCGAGCGACAGACGGCTCGAAGTCTGTGATGTCTGCTACCGGGGGCCCCACCACGAATCCCGGAGGCTGGCAGATCCGTGGCCGCTCAAGCCGGTACCGGCAGAAGCCCGCCGGCACTTTGGGCCGTACGACGAAACCACCGATATCCGAAAGCCTTATTGCTCTGCCCCCGGCAGGGTCGGCTTTCTTCTCGTTAGTCTTCTTTGCCGAAGCAAAGAAGAGTGACCGGCGTCCCCCGCAGGGGGATGTCGTATTCCTTTGAGTGCAACATACCACCACCGCTCAAAGAAACAACGCCCACCCCAGCAGGCGGATGTCGTATGGCTGTTGGGTGCAATAACCATCGCCGCACAAAAAAAACAGCGCCCCCCCCACCAGGGCGATGTCAGTTCCACACAGCTACGCCTAATCGTTGCTCAAGCCGTTCACATTGATCCCGAATCTTCGACTTAACCTCAAACCTTAACCTCGAACGGATAAGCTATGCGCCGCCAGCCACCAATCTCCGCCTGAAAATGAAAACCATTTACCTCGCCGGTTTCGACGTGTTTCGCAAGGACGCCATCGCCTATGGCGAGACGCTGAAGGCGCTTTGCGCGCGGCACGGCTTCCAAGGTTTGTATCCCCTCGACAAATCCGCTCCGGCCGGCTTGTCCGGCCCCGACACTGCCCGCTGGATCTACGAAGCCAACATCAACCTGATCCGCCGCGCCGACATGGTGATGGCTAACCTCGACGATTTCCGCGGGCCGGGTGAGCCGGATTCCGGCACGGCGTTTGAAGCGGGATTTGCCATCGCGCTGCAAAAGCCGGTCTGGGGCTACAGCAGCGATCCCGGTACCTTGCTCGACCGCGCCGCGGTGGCGACAGGCGACAAGGGCGAGCGGCTCGATGCGCGCGGTTTCGTGGTGGAGGATTTCGGCCTGGGCAAGAACCTGATGCTGGCCTGTTCGGTGAAGCTGGTGGCAGGCGATGCCGAGGCTTGCCTGGCGGCAATGGCGGAAGCGGAGCGGCGGCGCAGTTGCCGGGGGAACGGCGCGCCGGCCGAGGACTGAGGTCGGCAAGGGCGGGACTGGCGTCCCGCCGCATCGCCTCGCGGCCGTTCAGCGGCGCAGCGATTCCACGCCGGCGGCGATGTCCGTCGCCGTGTTTGCCACGATCTGGCGATATGCCGCCACGACGCCGTCGACCGCGCCCGGCGCGGGCAGCTCGGCCTGCGTGCGGCCGGCGTTGACCTTGCCGTCTGGCAGGCGCCGCACGGTCCAGTTGATGACGGCGCCGGCGCGCTGGCCGACTTCGGCGTCCAGGCGGACCACTTCGGTGGTGATGCGGTACACGGGTTCCACTTCCGACAAGCCTTGCTGGTAGGTATCGACCGCGCCCAGCCTGGCTTGCAGTTGCTGCGACAGTGCGTCGCGCAGTTCGTCGGGCAGGGGCGCGGACCAGCGCGACAGGTCCAGCAGCTTCAGTTCGCCGCCGTCCTTGCCGTCACGCACGACCAGTTGCGGGCGGTTCAGGCGCTCGGGCACGCGCACCGGCGCGACTTCGATCCACACCGGTTGTGCCTGGGCCGCACGCGCCGGCGTGGCGGCCTGTCCGGCGGCGGGCACGGTGGCGTCGGGGCCCTGGGCCAGCGTGTAGTAGCGCGGATCGGGCGAGGCGCAGCCGGTCAGCAGCGCGGCGGCCAGGGCGAGCGGCGGCAACAGGGGCAGCATCAGGTTCGAGCGGGTCATGATTATTTCTCCGGCTTGCCGCGCACCAGCGCTTCGGGATGGCGTTCGAGGTATTCGGTCAGTGTGCGCAGCGACACCGCGGTGCGTGTCAGCTCCTGCATCATGCGGCGCGTGTCTTGCTGCAGCGGCGCATCGGAGGCGAGCGTGCCGTTGGCGGCGCTCAGCGTCTTGCGCGCGTCCTGCAGCGCCGCCAGCACCTGCGGCGCCACATCGCCATTGAGCTGCGCCACCAGCTTGTCGGCGCTGGTCATCATGGCGTTGAGCGTCGCCATCGACGTGCGCAGGTCCTGGCCGATCTGTTCGAACGGCACCTTGTCGATCTTGTTGACGATGTCGCCAAGCTTGGCTTGCAATTCGTCGAAGGCACCTGGCGTGGTGGCCAGTTCAGGCAGCGCGCCATCCAGGTTGACGCTGGCCGGCGGCGCCTTGGGGAAGAAGTCGAGCGCCACGTAGAGCTGGCCCGTCAGCAGGTTGCCGGTGCGCAACTGCGCGCGCATGCCGCGCTTGATCAGGGTCTGGACGATGTTGCGGGCCCGGTTGATGTCCTCGATGTCCTGCGGCCGGAAGCCCATGCGCGCGGGATACAGTTCCACCACCACCGGCAGGCGGAATGCCTTCTTCGCACTCTGGTATTCGATGCCGATCGAGCGCACCTGGCCCACCACCACCCCGCGGAAGTCCACCGGCGCGCCGGGCGACAAACCGCGCACCGACTGATCGAAGTTGAGCACGGCGAGCGAGGGCACGAGTTCCTCGGGCTCCTTCATGGCCTCGGTCTGGTCGCTGGCCAGCAGGAACTGGGTGTTCTCGTTGGCGGCGTCGGTCGCCTTGGAATCGTCCGGCGCCTGGAAGGCAACCCCCCCCAGCATCACCGTGACCATCGATTGCGTATTGATCTTGAGGCCGCCGGCATCGAGCTTGATGTCCACGCCGCTGGCATGCCAGAAGCGGGAGTCGGCGGTGACCAGCTTGTCGTAAGGCTTGTTGACGAACACGCGCAGCGAGAGATCGCGTCCGTTGGGTTCAAGCTGGTAGGCCACCACCTGGCCCACCTGCACGCGGCGGTAGTAGACCGGCGAGCCGATATCGAGCGAGCCGAGGTCGGCGGCGCGCAGCACGAACTGCTTGCCGGAGGCATCGGTAGTGACCGCGGGCGGTACTTCCAGGCCCGTGAACACGCGCACGCGCTCTTCCGACTTGCCGGCGTCAACGCCGATATAGGCACCGGACAGCAGCGTCTCCAGCCCGGAGATGCCGCTGGTGGCAAAGCGCGGGCGTACCACCCAGAAGCGCGTGTCCTTGGTGGAGAAGCTCTCCGCATCCTGGGTCAGGTCGATCTTGGCGATCACGTGCGAGCGGTCCGACGCCAGCCGGACCGACTTCACCAGGCCGATGTCCACGTCCTTGTAGCGCACGGCCGTCTTGCCCGGGACCAGGCCCTCGGCGGTGCGGAATGTGACCGTGATTTCGGGGCCGCGCTCGGAGAGCGTGCGGATCAGCAGCGACAGGCCAACCACCGCCGCCACGATCGGAATCAGCCATACCAGCGAGGGCAGCCAGCGCGCGCGGCGCCGCCGCTCGGGCGTGGGCGGTGGGGAGGAGGGGGAGGACTGATCAAGGTCGGGCATCTTTTGTATCCAGCGAATCCCACAGCAGGCGGGGGTCGAAACTTAGCGAGGCCATCATGGTGAGCACCACCACGGAGCCGAAGGCGACGGCGCCGGCTCCGGGGATGATGGTGGCGAGCGCCCCGGCACGCACCAGCGAAGCCAGCAGCGCCACCACGAAAATATCGAGCATCGACCAGCGGCCGATCACTTCCACCAGTCCGTACAGCCTGGTCTGCTGGCGGATCCGCCAGGTCGAGCGGAAGTGCACCGAGAGCAGCAGCATGGTGAGGATCATCATCTTCAGCAGCGGCACCACGATGCTGGCGATCAGGACCACGATGGCCAGCAGGTTGGAGCCGGACAGCCACAGGTAGATCACGCCGGACAGGATGGTGTCCCGCTGCGTGCCGAGGATGGACTGCGTCACCATCACCGGCAGCAGGTTGGCGGGGATATACAGGATGTAGGCTGCCAGCAGGAAGGCCCAGGTGCGGGTCAGGCTTTGCGGCTTGCGGTGATGCAGGGTGGCGCCGCAGCGCGGGCAGGGCTCGCCCTCCAGCGTGCGCGGGCTGAGCGCATCGCAGGCGTGGCACGACAGCAGGCCCATCGCGGTGGCCGTGGGCACCTGCGCCAGCGGCTTGCTTTCGTCGTCGTCGGTCAGTTCCGCCACCACGTTGGCCGCGAGCCGGCGCGAGCGGGCCAGGCGGGAGTCCCTGAGGCCGACGCTCTTGTCGTTCGGCGGGACGCTCATCTGGGCGGCTCCTCGTCCAGGTATTGCCAGAGCTCGCGCGGGTCGAACGACAGCATCGCGGCCAGCACGATGACCAGCGCGGCGAACGACCACAGCGCGACACCAGGCAGCACCTGGGCCATGGTCGAGAGCTTCACCAGCGTCACCAGCACGCCGATCATGAAGACTTCGATCATGCCCCACGGCCGGGTTTGCCGGATACCGCGCACGATGCGCTCGAAGCCGGGCGGCATGCGGCGCCGCGCCATCGGTACCAGCAGGTAAAGCATCATCAGCATCTCGGACAGGGGAAACAGGATGGTGGTGGCGAACACCAGGACCGCCACCAGCGTCATATGGTCCGCGTAGAGCGCCTGCACCGCGCCCCACAGCGTGGTTTGGGTGCGCACGCCCTTGAGATCCATCTCGACGATGGGATAGGCGTTGGACACCAGGAACAGGATCAGCGCGGTCATCACCAGCGGCAGCAGCCGGGTATAGGCGCGCAAGCTTTCGCGGTAGAGCTGGCCGCCGCAGCGCAGGCACAGCGCGCGCTCGCCCGGGTCCAGTTCTGCGCGCTGGTAGACCGCGTCGCAATATTCGCAGGCCACCAGCCGGCTGAGGTCGGCCGGCGGGGCGGGCTCTGCGTGGTGCGGGTCGGAACGGCAGGCGTCGCTCATGCCTTGCCGGAACCCGCCACGTCTTCGGCGGTAGTGAGGGGCTTGCCCTGGGCCAGCGCGGGCGGCGGGTTGAGCAGGTTCTCCGAGCCGATGGTCCAGTCGCGCAGCAGCGCGTAGGCCACCGCCAGCAGGGTCGGGCCGATAAATACACCGAGGAAGCCAAACGCCAGCGCACCGCCGAACACGCCCAGCATCACCCAGATCAATGGCATGTTGGTGCCCTTGCTGATCAGCAGGGGCTTGATGACGTTGTCGGCCATGCTGACCACGCCCACGCCCCACACCACCATGAAAATGGCCCAACCCAGCGAGCCGGTGTGATACAGCCACAGTGCGGCGGGAATCCATACCAGCGGCGGCCCGACCGGGATCACGGACAGGAAGAAGGTGACGAAGCCGAGGATGGCGGCGCCGGGCACGCCGGCGATCCAGAAACCGATGCCGGCCAGCACGGCCTGCACGAAGGCCGTGCCCAGCACGCCGTAGACCACGCCCTTGACCGTGTTGCCGGCCAGCGCCAGCAGGTAGTCGGCGCGCTCGCCCGCAATGCGGCGCATGCCGGCGCGTAGCCAGGCCACCGCGAATTCGCCGCCGGTATAGAAGAAGAACGCCAGCACGATGGACAGCGCCAGCTGGCCCAGCCCGGCGCCGATCGACAGCCCCGCGCCGAGTATTACATGGCCCACGGGCGCGATCAGCTTGCGCAGGTTGGCCACCATTTCCGAGTCGGCGTGGATCAGCTTGTCCCAGGAGTTTTGCAGGTAGCTGCCCACGTAAGGCAGGCCGGTGATCCATTCCGGCAACGGCGGCAGGCCATGATCCATGACGCGGTCGGCCAGGCCGGACAGCTCGTCGATATGCGCGGAGATGCTGGCGCCGGCATAGACAAAGGGGCCCAGCACGATCACGGCGGCCAGCAGCACGCAGATCACGGCGGCCAGGCTGCGCCGGTTGCCCAGCCAGCGCGCCAGCACGGTATAGGGGTACCACGAGCTGAAGGCCAGGATGGAGCTCCACAGCAGCGCGGTGGTGAAGGGCGCGAGCACCAGCAGCGAGCCACCGATCAGGACGATCAGCGCGAAAATCGCAGCGAGTTTTTCAATCAGTTGGCCGGAATTCATCGGGTGCATCTCCTGGACTGCCGTGTGACGTGAACGCCGACAATATATAGGAAAACGCACGGGGTGCCGGAGGCGGGCAGCCAGGCAAGGCGGGAAAATGTTGCGTTGCGGCACACAAGCGGCCGCTACCGTGGCCGCGGGCCCTCGCCGAACGCCGCACGATGCCATGCCGCGGACACATCTTCCAGCGGGGCCAGAAAGCGGTCCGGCGCTGGCAGGCCGTGGCCGCGGCAGTGCGCGCACGCCCAAGTCCGCGCCGACCAGGCTCAGCACCGTTCCATTCCACCGCCGGGTTACGGGTCTGGAATAGCTGCATGGTGCAGGGGGGAAGGGGAGCCGAATATCACGGCATCGACGACGCCGAAGCGCAGATAGCCCTCCAGCCCTCCAGCCCTCCAGCCCGTCGGCCACGCTGCCGCGTGCCAGCTTACCCCGCTACCTGCTCCGGTCCACGCTCCAGCAACGCAGCGATCAGGTCCGATTGCGTGACGATGCCCAACAGTCGCTGCTGCGCATCCACCACCGGCATCTGATGCAGCCCGCCATCCGAAAACGCTCGCGCCAACTCCACCATGGGCTGCTCGGGCCGGGCCGTAGCCATGCCGGTGTGCATCAGGTCGTCGGCGGTGCCGGCGCGCAACTGGCCCGCTGCCCCGGCGCGCGCGGCCAGCAGATCCGCCAGGCCGAGCATCCCAAGCAAGCGTCGCTGCCCATCCACCACCGGCAATGCCTGGATGCCGTGCCTGAGCAGCAAGGCCCGCGCTTCGCTCCCACTCTGTCCCGGCAGCACGGTCACCATGTCGCGCGACATGATATCCGCGCAACGCACGTCGCCAAAGCGCCGCCGATAGGCCCGCAATTGCGCGGCCACCAGGATTTCCTCCAGATCGTCTTCCTCGATGTCGAGGAATTCGCCGCGTGCCTTCAGTACTTCGTCAAGGTCGCTCCGGTTGAAACCCACGCGCTCGCTCGGCAGCGGATCGGCGGTGCGGTGCGGGTTGGCGTGCTCGGCCGGCCGGTGCGGATAGCGCCGCCGCAGCAGGTTGTTGAACAGCAGCGCCACCAGCAGCAACAGCATCGAGTTGACCGCCACCGGCACCACCACGAAGCCAAAGCCAAGCTGCGTCACCGCGGGGCCGCCAAACACCGCGGTGATCGCCACCGCGCCGCTGGGCGGGTGCACGCAATGCAGCTGGAACATGACGGCGATGGCCAGTGCTACCGCCACGGCGGCGGCCAGCCCCTGTCCGGGAATCCAGCGGGCGCAGGCTACGCCGATCAGCGCCGCCACCAGGTTGCCGCCGATGATGGACCACGGCTGCGCCAGCGGGCTCGCCGGCACCGCGAACAGGAGCACGGCGGAGGCGCCCATCGGTGCGACGAACCAGGGGTTGAAGCCGCCAAGCAGGTGATGGCTGATCCATTCCGTCATCAACAGGCCAAGCAGGGCGCCAAGACAGCTTTTGACGCGCTCGCGCTTGCCTGCGGCGATCGGCGTGGGAACAAACGCGCGCAGCCACGCGCGTGCGCGCTCCGGCTGGAAGCCGGCTGGGGAATGGGCCTGGGATGGGGGCATCGGTTCTGGGCCTGATGTTGGTGGGGGCGGAAAGGCGGAAAGCGGAGAAGGGCAAAGCAGGAAAAGGAGGCCAAAGTGCAGCCTTCCCGTCTTGCGATCACATCCCGTCATCCAGCGCGCAAATATATCATGACGTGATACATTTCGTTTCCGGCGGAAAACGGTCCACAGCCGATCCGCGCTGCACCCCCGCCCTTTGCACGAGCCTCACCATGCACTTTGAAAAACGCGATTATTCGGTCAGCCGCCGTCTGCTCTTGCTAGCTGCGCTGGCACCCGTCATCGGCGCCCTCAGCACGGCGGCGGCGGTGCTCCTGCTGAACCTGATCCGGTTCTTCACCAATCTGTTTTTCTACCAGACGCTGTCGCTGGCGGACCGCTCGCCGGCGCAGCATGCGCTGGGGCCGTGGGTGATCGCGGTGCCGGTGATCGGCGGTTTGCTGGTCGGGCTGATGGCACGCTACGGCAGCGACAAGATCCGCGGCCATGGCATTCCGGAGGCCATCGAGGCGGTGCTGTTCGGCAAGAGCAAGATGTCGCCGCGGGTGGCCGTGCTCAAGCCGCTGTCCTCGGGTATCGTGATCGGCAGCGGCGGGCCGTTCGGCGCGGAAGGGCCGATCATCATGACCGGCGGCTCGATCGCTTCGCTGCTGGCGCAGTATTTCCATCTCACGGCGGCCGAGCGCAAGACGCTGCTGGTGGCGGGTGCGTGCGCAGGGATGACGGCGATCTTCGGCACGCCGGTGGCGGCGGTGCTGCTGGCGGTGGAGTTGTTGCTGTTCGAACTGCGCCCGCGCAGCCTGCTGCCGGTCGCACTGGCGTGCGCGGTGGCGGGCTTCCTGCGCCCGTGGGTGTTCGAACCCGGCCCCTTGTTCGCCCTGCATACCCAGCCGGCCACAACGACGGCGCTGGGCTCATGCGTGATCGCGGGTCTGCTTTGCGGCGTGCTGGGCGCCTTGCTGACGCTGGCGCTGTACCGCACCGAGGACCAGTTCTCGAAGCTCAGGCTGCACTGGATGTGGTGGCCGGCGATCGGCGGGCTGGCGGTAGGCATCGGTGGCTTTTTCGAGCCGCGCGCGCTGGGTGTGGGCTATGACGTGATTGCCGACCTGCTGCATAACAGGATGGCGATCGGCGTGGTGGTGGCGTTGCTGACGGTCAAGGCGATCATCTGGGTCGCCGCGCTGGGCTCGGGCACCTCCGGCGGCGTGCTGGCACCGCTGCTGATGCTGGGCGCGGGCCTCGGTGTGGCGCTGGCGCCGCTGCTGCCCGGCGGCTCGCCCGAACTATGGGCGCTGGTGTGCATGGCGGGCGTGCTGGGCAGCGTGCTTGGCGCGCCGCTGACCGCCATCGTCTTTGCCTTTGGCCTGACCCATGACAGCAATGCCTTGCTGCCGCTGTTGCTGACCACGGCCGTGGCGCACGGATTCACGGTGCTGACCATGAAGCGCTCGATCATGACGGAAAAGATCGCGCGCCGCGGCCTGCATATCTACCGCGAGTACGGCGTCGATCCGCTGGAGCGCCAGCACGTTGCCGACCTGATGACCACTGCCGTGCTGAGCGTGGATGGCGAGCAGCCGGTCGGCGCGCTGTGGCGGCAGCATTTCGGCGAGCACGCGCCGCATCGCGGCTATCCCGTGGTGTGCGGGGGGCGTGTGGTCGGCATGCTGGAGCGCAATGCCCTGCGCGGGCGCGAGGCATCCATGCAGACAGGGCGCACGCTGATGGCGCCGCTGCAGCCGCACCAGGTGCTGCTGCCGGCGCAGACCGCGCGCATTGCGGCCGGGCGCATGGCTGAACTCGGCGTCAGCCGCCTGCCTGTGGTGGCGGACCCGGAGTCCATGCGGCTGGTCGGCGTGGTCTCGCTGCGCGACCTGCTGCGCCCCAGCGGCCAGGTGCTGCATGAGGAGACCCGGCGCGAGCGCCTGCGCGGTGCCGCGGCATGACGGCGCTGAAGACGCTGAAGGCGCACCTTCACAACTTGTAACTGGACAGCAGGATGCTGGTCTCCGTCGCGGCGATGCCGTCAATCAGGCGGATGCGGTCCAGCGTACGGTCGAACGCTTCCAGCGAATCCGCGCGCAGCTCGGCAATGATGTCCCAGCGCCCGTTGGTGGTGTGCATGGCCTGCACGTTCGGTTCGCCGCGCAGCGCCTGCAGCACCGCGCGGGCTTTGTTGCCTTCCACGGCGATGGTCATCCAGGCGCGGATGCGGTGCGCCTCGGCTTCCGGCTTCAGCCGCACCGTATAGCCAACAATCAGCCCTTCCTTTTCCAGTTTGTCGATGCGGTTCTGCACGGTGGCGCGCGAGACGCGCAGCGCCTTGGCGAGCGCGGTAGCCGGCATGCGGGCGTTGTCGCGCAGCAGGGCGAGCAACTGTCGGTCGGTGTCGTCCATGGGGTTCCTGTGCGTCGCTTTGACGAGGCACGCTTCGGGGTTGGCAATTCGCTAATTTTAGCTGGCGATTTGAGAAGCGCGGCAAGCAAATTGCACAATTTGCTGGCTTTTAGTTAGCGCCGCACTGCACCAGAATGCAGTCATTCACTGACCCCGCAACCAACCATCCCAAAGGAGCCAGCGTGACCAACCAGCCCACCATCCTGCTTGTCGAGCCCACCTACTACGATGTGTCCTACAGCATCAACCCGTGGATGGACCCCGGCCTCTGGGCGCGCGACCCGCGTGGCATGCACCGCGACGCGGTGCGCTCCTTCGCGTCCTTGCACGCGGCCCTGCAGGCGGCTGGCTTCGCGGTGGAGACCGCGCCCGGCGCGCCCGGCCTGCCCGACATGGTGTTTCCCGCCAATGCGGCCGTGGTGCTGGATGGCCGCGCCGTGCTGGCGCGCTTTCGCTATCCGCAACGCGCCGGCGAGGAAGCGCCCTTTGCCCGCATCTTCGAAGGGCTGCGCGAGCGCGGCCTGATCGACTCCATCAGCCTGCTGCCCGAGGGCTGCTACCAGGAAGGCGCCGGCGACTGTATCTGGGATGCGGTGCGTGGCCACTTCTGGGCCGGCTTCGGCCCGCGCTCGTCGCGCGCTGCGGCCGATGTGATGGCCAGCGAGTTCGGGCGCGAAGTGGTGGCGCTGGAACTGGCCACCGAGCAAAGCTATCACCTCGACGTGTGTTTCTGCCCGCTGTCCGGCGGGGAGATTCTCTACTATCCGCCTGCCTTTACCCAGGATGCGCTGCGCACGCTGCGCGAGCGCGTGCCGGCCAGCCTGCGCATCGAGGCGAGCGAGGACGACCTGCGCCATTTCAGCGTCAATGCGGTCAACCTGCACGACCAGGTGGTGATGACGCGCACCACACCGCACCTGCGCGCCGAACTGGGGCAGCGCGGCTATCAGTTGCGCGAGGTGGACCTGTCGCCGTACATGCTCTCCGGCGGCGGCGCCTACTGCATGACGCTGCGACTCGATCGCACCAGTACGGCGGTCCAGGCGGGCGGTGTGGCCGACGGCGCCGCGCAGGCCGCGGTCGCCGCATGAGGCATGAGGCCTGGTGCCCGGCAAGAAGAACGGAACAGGACCGAACCACACAGGGAGAACACCATGAAGGAGATCGCCATGACCCGCTTTCTGGACGCCGCCGATGTCGCGGCGCTGGTGCGCGAGACGGGCGTTGCCAACGCCATCGCGCAGATGGCGCACCATATCCGCCAGGACTTCGCGCGCTGGGACGCATTCGATAAATCCGCGCGCCTGGCTTCGCACTCGGTCGACGGCGTGATCGAGCTGATGCCGGTGAGCGACGGCGTGCAGTATGCGTTCAAGTACGTCAACGGCCATCCGCGCAACGCGCAGAACGCCATGCCAACGGTAATGGCCTTCGGCGTGCTGGCCGAGGTGGCGAGCGGCTTTCCCTTGCTGTTGTGCGACATGACCCTGGCGACCGCGCTGCGCACCGCCGCCACCTCCGCGCTGGCAGCGCAGGCGATGGCGCGGCCGGGCGCCGCCACGCTGGCGCTGATCGGCAATGGCGCGCAGGCGGAGTTCCAGGCACTGGCCTTCCACGGCATGGTGGGTATCCGCGAGATTCGCGCCTACGACATCGACCCTGCCGCGACAGCGCGGCTGGCGCGCAACCTGGCCGGCGTGCACGGGCTGAAGGTAGTGCCGGTGGACTCCGTGCGTGCGGCGGTGCAGGGCGCGGATATCGTCAGCACGGTGACCGCCGACAAGACGCGCGCCACCATCCTCACCCCCGACCTGGTCCCGGCAGGCGCGCATATCAACGCGGTGGGCGGCGATTGTCCGGGCAAGACCGAACTGCACCCGGACATCCTGCGCCAGGCGCGCATCGTGGTGGAGTACGCGCCGCAGACCCGCATCGAAGGCGAGATCCAGCAGCTTCCGCCGGATACGCCGGTGACGGAACTATGGGAGATCCTGTCGGGCCGCGCGCCGGGGCGCACCGAGATGGGGCAGGTGACGGTGTTTGACTCGGTGGGGTTTGCGCTGGAGGACTACGCTGCGCTGCGCTGGCTATACGCCGCGGCGCACGCACATCACCGGGGCGGCCATGTCGAACTGGTGGCGATGCCGCCGGATCCTCGTAATCTCTACGGCTGGATGATGGATGCGGCGGCGCAGCAACCCGAACGGGAACCGCTCGTGGCGCTGGCCTGAGAGCGCACACGCAAAAACGCCGCAGTCGTTCGGTCACGAAACTGCGGCGTAAAAGCGTGCGGCATGGGGCGGGGCCACGCCCGCGGGTAGCGGGCCAGGCAAGCCGGGCGGCCGGATGATGGCCGGGCCACTGCGCCGGGCAGCGGCCTGCGCGATGCCTGGGAGGATCAGCCTGCGGCGCCGCGGGTCATCATCAGCTGGGCGCGCAGGAAGCCTTTGACTTCTTCCAGCGAGGGCGTCTTCAGGAAAACCATGATGCCCCATTGCTGCAGTGCGTCGGCCACGCCGTCATAGGCTTGCCGGTTGGTGATCACGGCAAAGATGACATTCTGGCGGGCAAAGAAATTCTGCAGCTTCTCGATGGTGGCCGACTCGGCATCGCTGAGTTCTTCCACGTAGTACAGCACCACGCGCGGATGCTGGCTGACCGAAGTAATGATGGTATCCACCACGTCCTCCACCACCACGCTTTTGAGGGGCAGGCCCCATTTGCCGAGTTGCGCGTGGATGCGCTGCGCTTCCTGGTGATTCGGGTGGAACACCACCAGGTCGAGTTCATGCACCGATGGCAGTTCCTGCCCCACGCGCGTGGCCAGCAGGCGATGCACCGTCTCCTTGTGTATGCGGCGGTGGCCGCCGTTGGTCTTCCAGGCTCCGAGTTCGCCGCGTTCCACCATCTTCTGCACCGTGCCCAATGACACATTGAGCAGCTTCGCGGCGGTACGCGTGCTGTAGTAAGGCTTCTCAGCCAGTTCTGAATCCAGTTTCATCCGTTCACCCGTTAACTAATAACACCGCACTGCAAGATAAACACGCAGCGACGGCGCGAACCTCCCGCGCCGGTTTGGACCCTGGCTATGAGACAACGCATGCAACGACGACAGTTGTCTGCCGGCACCATTCAGCCTCTAGCTTGGCTTGGCCCGGTAAATCGGGCGGCGGGAGCGCAGGCGCTCCTCGACCTTGCAATGGCGTGATCTGTGTCACAGGTGCCATCTTCTCCCAACGGAAGAGCCGGGGTCCAATCATATGCGCTAACGAACATAAGCTGCCAGACGGCTTGGCAAATATTTCGAAATCGCCTCGAACGCTCCCACTTCTGGCTTTAAACGCATATCGAAGCGTTTTGGCAGACACGTGCGCCGCGGAATTCATCGCAAACATTGCAGACATCTGAGGCGCAGCCGCCTGGCAGACAGGATCGCCAGCGGCGCGCGGCGTTTCCTGGCAAGCGGCGGGAAAGGCGAGATCGCCAGATGCAACACGAATGCTAGAAATGACTCCTCCGGCAACTACGCGCAGCCCGGGATTTGCCGCCGCCGCACCGGGGACGTTTTCTCCGGTGCGGCGGGGCCCGCGTGCAAAAAGGAGGCGACTGCGGTACGGGCCTGCACCGCGGCCGCCTGTCCCGGCAGCAAGCCAGGCGTCGCCCCGCACCGGCCGCGCCAGCCGTCGCGAGGACAAGAAGGCGCGCGGGAAGGGGTGAGCCTATGTTGGCGCGGCGCACGCGCCGCTTCGGTGCGGCAAATCACATAGCGGAGTGACGGGAACACCGAGGGAGCGCGGCGAAGAGCAGAGAGGCCAGGGGAGATGCAATTGCAGGTGCAGGTGCAGGTGCAGTTCAGTCGCCCCCGAGGCTGGCCAGCCTTCAGAGCTTGTACTTTCGCACCTTATCGAACAAGGTGGTCTTGGCAATCCCCAGCGCATCGCTGGCCCGGCTCAGATTCCCCTCGTGCCGGCGCATGGCCTCGGCAATCATGGCCCGCTCGAACTGCTCCACCGCTTGCGCCAGCGGCAGCGCCGCAGGCTCCGCCGTCCCCTGGTTCGGGTTGCATCCCAGCCCCAGCACATGCCGCTCGGCCAGGTTGCGCAGTTCCCGCACATTGCCCGGCCACGGATAGGCCATCAGCGCGGCCAGCTCCGTCGGAGTGGCGGGCAGGGCCTCGCGCTCGAACCGCAGCGCCGCCTGTGCGACGAAATGCTCGAACAGCGGCGGCACATCCTCGCGCCGCTCGCGCAGCGGCGGCAGTTCCAGCGTCACCACATTGAGGCGGTAATAAAGGTCGGCACGAAACTGCCCGGCCTGGGACAGCGCCTTCAGGTCCGCCTTGGTGGCCGCCACCACGCGGGTATTGACCGGCACCGGCGTGTTGGACCCGAGCCGCTCCACCACGCGCTCCTGCAGCACGCGCAGCAGCTTGATCTGCATCTGCATCGGCATGCTCTCGATCTCGTCGAGGAAGAGCGTGCCGCCTTCGGCGTGTTCGATCTTGCCGATGCGGCGCCGCGCCGCGCCCGTAAACGACCCGGCTTCGTGGCCGAAGATCTCGCTCTCGAACAACTGCTCGGGCAGCCCGCCGCAATTGATGGCGACGAAGTGGCGCGCGCGGCGCGAGCTGGCTTCGTGCAGGCAACGCGCCACCAGTTCCTTGCCGGTGCCGGTTTCGCCGTGGATCAGCACGTTGGCGGCGGTATCGGCCAGGTCGGCGATCAGCTTGCGCAGGCGTTCGATGGATGGCGAATGCCCGATCAGGCGCGCATCCAGCGTATCGCGCCCGGCCAGCTTGCGGCGCAGTTCGGCAACTTCCAGCACCAGCCGGCGCTTTTCCAGGGCACGCTGCGCGACTTCGACCAGCCGCTCCGGCGAGAACGGTTTCTCGAGAAAATGGTAGGCGCCCGCCTTCATCGCCTGCACGGCCAGGTTCACATCGCCGTGGCCCGTCACCATGACCACCGGCAACTCGTCGTCGCGCGCCCGGAGCGCGTTGAGCAGCGCCATGCCGTCGATGCCGGGCAGGCGGATATCGCTGATCACCACGCCGGGAAAACCGTCGCCGACTTCGCGCAGCGCGGCTTCGGCGCTGGCCACGGCGCGCGTGGGGATGCCCTCAAGGCGCAGGGCCTGCTCGCAGCCCAGGCGCACATCGGGATCGTCCTCGACGATCAGTACGGTCAGGCCCGTCGGGCTAGCCGCCATGGCTACTCTCCTTGTTCGTATGCGGCGTCTGCGGCGTCTGCGGCGTTTGCGGCCTGGCCAGCGGCAGCACCAGCGTGAAGCAGGCGCCGCCGTCGGGGTGATTGCTGGCGTCGAGGCTGCCGCCAAACTCGTCCAGGATGCCGGCCGACAGCGTCAGGCCCAGGCCCAGTCCCTGTCCTGCCGGCTTGGTGGTGAAGAACGGCTCGAACAGGCGTGCGAAGGCTTCCTCGGACAGCCCGGGGCCGTTGTCGCGAATGGTCAGGCGCAGCTTGCCGCCGGCCAGGTGGCTGCGCAGTTCCAGGCGCGGACCGGCGTTGCCGGCAAGCGCATCGACCGCATTGCCGATCAGGTTGACCAGCACCTGCTCCAGCCGGTTGGGGTCGCACGCCACCACCAGGCCCGGCTCGATCTGCCGGACCAACTCGGGATGCACTGCCTGCAGGCGCGTATCGAGCAGGAACAGGGCGTTGTCGACGGCGTCGTCCAGCTGCGCCGCGCGCCCGCCGTTGCCGGGCTTGCGCGCGAACGACTTGAGCGCGCCGGTGATGCGCCCCATGCGTTCCACCAGGCCGATGATGGTGCCGAGGTTGGCCTGCGCGGTGGCGGTGTCGCCGCGCTCCAGGAATTTCTGGGTATTGCCCGACAGTGTGCGCAGGGCCGCCAGCGGCTGGTTGAGTTCGTGGGCGATGCCGGTCGACATCTGCCCCACGGCGGCCAGCTTGCCGGCCTGCAGCAGCCCGTCCTGGGCCTGGCGCAGGGTTGCCTCGGCGCGGATGCGCTCGCCGACTTCCGCCTGCAACTGCTGGTTGGCGGCGGACAGGTCGGCCGTGCGTTCCGCCACCTTGCGTTCGAGTTCGCCGTTGGCGGCCTCCAGCGCGGCGCGTGCGGCCAGCCGCTCGCCGGCGATGCGCCGGCGCACATTCCACGCCGCGCCCAGCAGCAGTACGAAGGCAGTCAGCACGCCCGCCAGCGCGGCCGTGTTGAGCGCGGCAACGCGCGCCTGGGAGGTATTCGATAGCAGCGTCAGGTGCCAGTCGGTGCCGACCAGTTCGGCCTCCTGCGAGAGCATGGGCGGGCCGCGCCGCAGGCGCACCAGGGCGTCGCTGTCGGACAGCTTGCGCACCGGCGTCAGCTCCAGCGGGGGCAGCGTGGCGCGGTTGTATTGCAGGTTGCGCAGCAGCCGCTCGCGCAGTTCGGGCGCGAGCGGTTTGATCGTGGTTAGTTTCAGGGAGGGGTCGGAAGCCAGGATCACCACGCCGTTCTCGTCGGTCAGCAGCATCTGGGTATCGGCGCCTTGCCAGCGGTTCTCCAGGGGCTCCAGGCCGACCTTGACCACCGCCACCCCGATCGGGCGGCTACGGTCGCCCAGTGGCGCGGACAGGTAGTAGCCGGACTCGCTGCGGGTGGTGCCGACCCCGTAGAAACGGCCGAGCTGGCCATCGACAGCGTCGCGGAAGTAGGGCCGGAAGCTCAGGTCTTCGCCGAGGTAGCTGTCGGGACGCTGCCAGTTGCTGGTGGCGAGCACGCGGCCGCGCGCATCGAGCACGAACACCGCGCGGGTGCCGGCGCGGGCATTGATGGCGGCCAGGTAATGGTTGGCGGCATCGACCCGCGCCGCGTGGCCGGGGCGGGCCAGCAGGGCGTCGATCTTGTCGTCCAGCGAGAGCAGGCTGGGCACGTAGTCGTAGCGTGCCAGCTCGCTCGTCAGGGCCTGGCCGTACAGGCGCAACTGCACCTGGCCGCGTTCGCTCTGGCGAGCCAGCGCGTTGCCGTAGCTGTAGCGGTAGCCCAGCGAGCCGGCCAGCCCGACCAGCGCCGCCAGGGCCAGCATCGCCAACAGCGGTATCCACTGACGCAGGCGGCCGGCGCGGGGCGGGGTGGCTTGCTGGGCACCTTGCGGTGGTGCGTGCGAGGGGAGTGGGCCGGTCATGGGGCGGGCGCAATGCGCAAAGCGAAGGCGAAGAATCTCGGGCGCGGATAAGCGGGCGATGAATCGCGGGCAATGAACCCGACGGGTTAAGACGAGGCGCGGGAAAAAGCGCACGCGTGCAAAAGTGCAGTGGCGGCGCCCGCGGCAACCCCGTCTTTTACCACACCGCGCAATCCGGGCGCCTGAAAGCAAAAAGGCCCGGCCACCTGATCGGTGGCCGGGCCTTGGCGCGCTGGCAGTGTTACTTGCCGGCCAGGACCTGAACGGGTGTCAGGCCGCGGTTGCCGTCGGCAGCGGGTTCATCCGCTTCTTCGGGCACCGGCGCGCCGATGGCGCCTTCGCTTTTGGCGACGACGGTTGTGGCAATGGCATTGCCAAGCACATTGGTAACGGTGCGGCCCATGTCCAGCACATGGTCGATGCCCAGCACCAGCAGGATGCCCGCTTCAGGCAGGCCGAACATCGGCAGCACGGCGGCGACCACCACCAGCGAGGCGCGCGGCACGCCGGCGATGCCCTTGCTGGTGACCAGCAGCACCAGCAGCATGGTGATCTGTTGCGAGAGCGACAGGTGGATGCCGTACACCTGCGCCACGAACAGCGCGGCGAAGGAGGTGTACATGATCGAGCCGTCCAGGTTGAACGAGTAGCCCAGCGGCAGCACGAAGCCGGTGATGCGCTCCTTGACGCCAAAGCGGCCCAGTTGCTCGATCACCTTCGGGTAGGCCGATTCGCTGCTGGCGGTGGCGAAACCGATCATCAGGGGCGCGCGCACCATCTTGAGCAGGCGGAACACATCGCGGCCCAGGAAGTAGTAGCCCCCGGCGATCAGCGCCACCCACAGGAGCGCCAGCGACAGGTAGACCGCGCCCAGCAGCTTGGCGTACACGACCAGCACGCCCAGGCCTTCGGCGGTGATCACCGCCGCGACCGCGCCGAATACGCCGACCGGGGCGAAGGCCATCACGTAGTTGGTGATCTTCAGCATCACGTGCGAGAGGCCCTCGATGCCGGCCAGCACGGGTTTGCCCACGCCGTCCTTGAGCGTGCCGAGCGCAAAGCCGAAGAACAGCGAGAACACCACGATCTGCAGGATCTCATTGGTGGCCATGGCCTCGACGAAGCTCTTGGGGAACATGTGCGAGATGAAATCGCGCAGGTTGAGCGCCCCGGTCTTCAGGTTGGAGGCGGCATCGGCCGCCGGCAGCGCCAGGTTCATCCCGTCGCCCGGCCGCAGCACATTGGCCATCAACAGGCCCAGCAGCAGCGAGGTGATGGAGGCGGCGATAAACCATGCCATCGCCTTCATGCCGATGCGTCCGACAGCCCTGCCGTCGCCCATGCTGGCGATGCCGCTGACCAGGGTGGCGAACACCAGCGGCCCGATGATCATCTTGATCATGCGCAGGAATACATCGGTGAGGATGGACAGGTTGTTGGCGATGGATTTGGCCGCGGCAGGGTCAGGAGCCAGGTTGTGGGCCGCCGTGCCGGCCAGCACGCCGAGCAGCATCGCAATGAAAATCAGGGTGGGCAGTCGGTTCAGTTTCATCAGAATTCAGGCCGATGCGTCCAGCCAGTGGCCGGACGGCTATTTTGCGGGGGGTGGCTGGCAGCCTTCTGGCATGGCGCCGCGGTCCTTGGGGGGGGCGCCATACGGCCTCAGCCGGGAAAATCAGCGAATCGGGGCGTCCGGGAATCCAGGCGAGCCTGGCATCCGGGGGCCAGCCGATCAGCGGGGCAGTGCGTGCCCGGTGCCCGCCGCGAGGGCGGGCAAGATTGGCAAGGCGGGGTCTGACAATGTTTCCTCCATTGTTTTTGGCTCGGGGCGGCGCGGGGGAGCCGACCGTCAACCTGTATCGCCACTTGGGGCGGGCGCATACATTGCACGAGGCGTGCCAGGCCAGCGGCGCCGCCGGCACCGGCTAAGCCACTGAAAAACAAGGGGAAATTAATGTGATCCCGGCGCGCGGTTCGGTTTTCCGTGCGTGCTGGCGCAAATCGCGTTCGGAAATCCGAACGCGATCACGGGTGACAAGTGGTGAAGGGGGCATGTGGCGGCGTGTGAGCCGCCGGCAACCCATCCGCGCGAGTGATCTAGCCGTTATTCACCGGCTGGGTCGGGCAGCTTTCCAGGAACTGTTCCAGCGGCATCGGCCGCCCGATCACATAGCCCTGGGCGTAATCCACGCCGATGGCGCGCAAAGCCTGCAGGGTCAGTTCGTCCTCCACGGATTCGGCCACCGTGAGCATGCCCAGGCGATGGCCGATGTCGTTGATGGAGCTGACGATCTCGCGGTCCACCGCGCTGCCGGCGAGATGCCGGATGAAGCTGCCGTCGATCTTGAGGTAGTCGACCGGGAACTGCTTGAGATAGGAGAACGAGGACAGGCCCGCGCCGAAGTCGTCCAGCGCGACGGTGCAGCCGGCGGTGCGCATTTCGGTCACCAGGCGATTGGCCGCCGCCATGTTGTTGATCAGCGCGGTCTCGGTGATCTCCAGCTGGATCCGGGTGGCCGGCAGCACCGATTCGTGCAGCTCCGCATGCAGGAACGGCAGCAGGAAGGGCTCGCCCAGCGAGTTGGCGGACAGGTTGATGGCCACCGTGAGCGAGGGCACCGCGGCCAGGCGCTCGCCGAATTCGCTTAGCACGTGGTGGATCACCCAGCGGTCCACGTGGCCCATCAGGTCGTAGCGCTCGGCGGCGGGGATGAACGCCCCCGGCATGACCAGCTTGCCCTGTTCGTCGACCATCCGCACCAGTATCTCGATATGGCTGCCTGGCGCGCTGTCATCCTGCAGCGCGCGGATCTCCTGCGCGAACAGGCGGAAACGGTTGGCATCCAGCGCGGAGTGGATGCCGGCCGCGACCTGCAGTTCCTGGTGGTGGCGCTGGGCATCGCTTTCGTCGCGGCGGTACACCGAGACGCGGTTGCGCCCGGCCGCCTTGGCGGCGTAGCAGGCCACGTCGGCGCGGCTCATCAGTTCGCCCATCGGTGGCGTCTCGTCGTCGATGGCGGTGATGCCGATGCTGGCCCCCACATCGTAGACGCGCCCTTCCCAGGGGAAGCGCTGGCTGCGGACGGCATCGATGATCTTCTGGCACACGTGCTCGGCCTGGTCCACGCTGCAGTCCTTGAGCAGCAGCGCGAACTCGTCGCCGCCCAGGCGCGCGAGCAGGTCGTCGGGTCGCACATGGTGGCGGATCACATGGCCAAGCTCGCGCAGCAGCACGTCGCCGGCGGCGTGGCCGGCGGTGTCGTTGACGATCTTGAAGCGGTCCAGGTCGATAAAGCACAGCGCGTGATGGCGTTGCTGCATGCGCGCGGCCTCGCAGGCCTCGCGCAGCCGCTTCTCGAACCAGATTCGGTTGGGCAGGCCGGTCAGCGCATCGTGCGAGGCCGAATGGGCCAGCTCGCGCTGCAGCGCGCGGGCGCTGGTGATGTCCTGGAACACCAGCACCGCGCCGATGACCTCGCCGGACGCGGTGCGCACGGGCGCGGCCGAGTCCTGCACGTCGTGGCGGTCGCCGGTCAGGCTTTGCAGCACCGCGCCGTCCTGCAGGTAGACCGGGCGCAAGGTCTGCAGGCACTGCGCCACCGGGCTCGGGATCGGCAGGTTGCTGTGCTCGTCGACGATGCGGAAGATGGATTCGAGCGGCTGGCCGGCGGCGGACTGCATGGTCCAGCCGGTAAGCTGCTCGGCGATGGGGTTCATGAACGTCACGCCCATGGCGGCGTCGGTGCAGATCACCGCGTCGCCGATCGAGCGCAGCGTGATATGCAGGCGCTCCTTCTCCTCGAACAGCGCGTCGGTGAGCCGGTGCTGTTCGGTGATGTCCCAGTTGGTGCCGATCATGGTCAGCGCGGTGCCGTCGTCCTCGCGCAATACCATCGCCATGGCGCGGATATGCCGCACCTCGCCGTCGGGGAGCAGGATGCGGTATTCGGTATCGAAGGAGCGCACGCCACGCACGGCGTCGCGCATTTCGCTGCGCGCCTGCTCGACGTCCTCCGGATGCACCATGGCGATCCAGCGCTTGATGTCCGGCGTGCCGCGCGCGGGATCGACGCAGTGCAACGCGTGCATGCGCGCATCCCACTCGATGGCGCCGCTGGCGATGTCCCACTCCCAGATCCCCACGCCACCCGCTTCCACGGCCAGCTGGGTCCGGCGCGACAGCGCCTCGAGCTTTTCCTGCGCGGTCTTGCGTTCGTCGATGTCCTCCACCTGCGAGATGAAATGCAGCGGCTTGCCGCTGACCTCGTCATGCACCAGGGATACCGCCAGCAAGGTCCAGCGGTAGCTGCCGTCCTTGTGGCGGAAGCGCTTTTCTATCCGGTAGGACTCGATTTCGCCGGCCAGCAGCCGTTCGACCTGGTGCATGTCGGGGGCGAGATCGTCCGGGTGGGTGATCATCGGGAAGGGCAGTTCGGCGAGTTCGCCGGCCTCGTAGCCGAACAGGTCGCAGATGGCGCGGTTGACCTGCAGCCAGCGGCCGTCCAGCCCTACCAGCGCCATGCCGATGGCCGAGTGCTCCATGGCCTGGCGAAAGCGCCGTTCGCTGCCGCGCAGCTCGCTGCGGTCGCGCCGGTTCTGCTCCAGCAAGAAGGCGATGCAGACCGGGAACACCATGATCAGCGCGGTCGACAGTTGCACCGACTGCAACAGGAAGGGCTCGTTCGGGCCCTGCCCCAGCGAGGCCGTCACCAGCCCCAGCGCCACCGTGGCGCAGATTGCCAGCAGCGTGAGCAGGGCGGTAGCGAAGGGATTGGTCATCAGCGCCGCCAGCACCAGCGGCAGCGCCATTACCACGAAGGGCTCGTTGCTCTTGTATAGCGCCACGGCGCCGACGGCCAGGCACAGCGCCAGCAGCGCGGCGAAGCGGGGCAACCGCGCGCGGCGGAAGGTATCGCCGACGCGCTCGCGCGTGACCGACACCATCAGCGGCAGCAGCATCACGATGCCCATCGAGTCCGCCGTCCACCAGGTCCACCACACCGAAGCAAAGCCGCTGTGGTGGGCGGTGCTGATGGTGGCGGCGCCGATCGTGGCGCCTACCGCCGGCCCCAGCGTGCCGGCGGCGCCGAGGGTCAGCCCGAAGCGCGCCAGCGGACCTGGCCGGGATAGCGTGGCGCCGCTGGTCATGGCGCGCACCAGCCAGGCCGAGAAGGCGATTTCGGCCACGTTGCCCAGCGCCAGCGCCACCGCAACGGCGGGGAAGTCGCCCATGGCCGCATTGGCCAGCACGCCGGCCACCAGCATGCCGGCCAGCAGCCAGGGCGCATCGCCGTGCCGCTGATGCAGCAGGATGCCGAGGCCGAACGCATTGGCCAGCCAGAGCATGGCCACATTGCCCGGATAACGAGACACGGCAAGGCCGGCCAGGGCCAGCAGGAAGAAGCCGAGGGCGGCCAGCAACACACGCTGCCAGCGCGGGCAGTGAATGGGCAAGGGGCGGACTTCCAAATCTGGCGTCATGTCGCGTCAGCCTGCAGCTGCGTTCTGAAAAGGGGAGCGATGGCGGGGTGTTGCGGCAAGTTGCACGCGCGGCCCAGCCTAATCGACCAATATAGCGGCGATATGCCGGGAGCACGAGGCGATAAGCCCAGGTGTGTTCCCGCTGTTCGCACTAGCGCGCCGCGCGGTTTTGCGGTATGCAAGCCGGCGCAGTGGCTCCCGAACGGCGCCGGCGGCCAGGCTGGCGCCGTGATGCACGGCGCGTATCGTCCAGGTCCCGCGGCCATTTCGGTTAATGCCCCCCTGAGGAGGGGTATCGCGGAAGACTTCATCCACGATTACCTCGCGCGTAATCGCGCACGGCGCTGCGCGCGCCGATGATATGGACAGCTTCCTCACTCAACCCAAGGAGAACGCCATGTCCGAATCGGATCGCACCGCCGCTGCAGCCACTTTCGCCGCCCCCGACCTTGCCGCGCTGGCCGACCGCTATCTCGCGGCCTGGAACGAAACCGATGCGGCGCGCCGGCGCGCGCTGATCGGCAGCACGTGGACCGAGTCCGCCAGCTACGCCGACCCGCTGATGCGCGGCGATGGCCACGCGGGCATCGACGCCATGATCGCCGCCGTGCAGCAGCGCTTTCCCGGCTTTCGCTTTACGCGCGTTACGCCTGTCGATGCGCACGGCGGCAACCTGCGTTTTACGTGGGAGCTGGCGCCGGCGGGGGCGGCCGCGGTGGTGGTAGGCACTGACTTTGCCACGGTGGCGGCCGATGGCCGGCTGCAGAGCATGACCGGCTTTATCGATCGCGCGCCGGAAGGCCTGGCGTGAGCGTGAGGCAGCCTGCGCTGTCTCTGTCTGTCACGCCCTCACGCGCCTGCCCTTGGGCGGCGCGTGGCGAAGCGGCCGGCGAGGCGCCTGCCTGTTGCCATCGCCGGCAACTCCACCCAGCGATGCAGCAGCATGGCAAGGCCGAGCGCCAGCGCCGCGTCGATGGCGAAACGCGTGAGCTGCAGGCCCACTTGTTCCGGCGCCAGCTCCGGCATCAGCCGCTTCACGGCTTCGATCACCGTGGGATGGGTCAGGTAGAGCGCGTACGATAGCTCGCCCAGCCATACCAGCGAGCGCGGCACGCGCAGCAGGCCTGCGTGCTCGGCCGCCACCGCGCCGAACAGCAGCGCGCCCGCGGGCAAGCCGCGTCCCGCCAGGCTGAACTCCGGCTCCACCAGCCACAGCGAAAGGGCGAAGCTGCCCACACCGATTGCCAGCAAGGCGATGGCCACGCGGCGCGTGAATCGATGGCGCGCGCGCGCGTAGACCCATGCCAGCGCGCAGCCGAGCGCGAATTCCAGCACCAGCGGATTTGCGATCATGGCCACCCACGTCGAGGTGAACGGGTAGAGATGCGCCGGGTCGGGGTCCACCGCGCCGAAGCGCCACCAGGGCAACAACAGCGTGGTGCACCCCAGCACTGCGGCCACCACCAGCAGCGCCCGGCGCCGTGCCACCAGCAGGCCGAGCGCGAAGATCGCATAGAAGGCCATCTCGTAGTTGAGCGACCAGCCCACGTACAGCGCCGGATAGCCGAAATAAGGCGGGTCCTCGTGCGCGACCGGCAGGAAGGCCAGCGAACCGGCGAACACCGCCAGGCTCACCGGATTGAGCGTGAGCGCGTGCAGTGCCGACATGATCCAGTACGGCGGCGCAAGCCGGCAGGCGCGGCGGATGGAGAAAACCAGCGCCGGTTCGGGCTCGGTGCGCCCGAGCACCGCCACCCAGGCGATGATGAATCCGCTGATGACGAAGAACACATCCACGCCGACATGGCCGCGCTTGATCACATGTTCGGTGAGCCACGCCAGCAGCGGGAACTGTTCGCCGCCCAGGCGCAGGCCCGAGTGATAGACCAGCACGTAGGCCGCGGCCAGCCCGCGCAGCGCCTGGATGCTGTCGAGCGTGGCGGGCGCCGCATTCGCCACCGGGCGGCTGGCGCGGCTGGGTGCCGGGAGTGCTGCGGCCGGAGCGGGCTCAAGAGGGGGGCGCGATCCGGAAGGCAACATGGTGGTGGATGATTCGGGCACGAGTCCGGGCTTCCGTGTGGCTGGCTGCCGATAAGAAGCTGACTGCCAGCCTCGCAGCCAAGTTCGCTGCGTCCCTGGGGCCGGTGCCCCGTACTGCACGCGTACGCCCTTTTTGCACTATTCTCAGAAAGTTGCATGGCGCCCGCGCCGAGGCATGGGCGGACGCCGCTCACCGGCCGCCGGCGGCCCGGTGCGGCAGGAGTCAACCTCTGCACCATGCCGGGGCGGACCAGGGCAAACAGACCCAAGGAGCTTCCCCCATGACCACGCTAGTTATCAACGGCAAGCCTGTGCAGGTAGACGTTGATCCTTCCACGCCCCTGCTGTGGGCGTTGCGCGACAACCTCGGCATGACCGGCACCAAGTTCGGTTGCGGCATGGCCGCGTGCGGCGCATGCACGGTGCACGTAAACGGCCAGGCCACGCGCAGTTGCGTGACACCCGTCTCGGCCGCGCAGGGCGGGCGCATCACTACCATCGAAGGCGTTTCCGGCGACAAGGTCGGCCGCGCGGTGCTCGATGCCTGGATCAAGCATGACGTGGCCCAGTGCGGCTACTGCCAGAACGGCCAGGTCATGAGCGCGATAGGGCTGCTGCGCACCAAGAAGCACCCGAGCGACGCCGACATCGACCAGGCGATGGCCGGCAACCTGTGCCGCTGCGGCACCTACCAGCGCATCCGCGCGGCCATCAAGGACGCGGCGCGCGCGCTGGCTTAAGGGGACAAGGGGACGACACCATGCGAATCAGACAACTCGAAGCGCTGGCCGGCGGCAACCCCCGGGGCACCGAGGCTGCCGGGGCCGCCGCCACGCTGGACCGCCGCGGCTTTCTCAAGCTGACCGGCTTTGCCGGCGGCGGGCTGGCGCTGGGCGTGCTGCCCGTGCCGGCCGCGCTGGCGCAGGAAGGCGGGGCGCCCAAGGCGCCGCCTTCTCCGCCACAGGCTTTCCTGCTGATCGCGCCGGACAATACGGTCACGGTAGCGGTCAACCGGCTCGAATTCGGCCAGGGCGTGCATACCGCGTTGCCGATGGCGCTGGCCGAGGAACTCGACGTGGACTGGCGCAATGTGCGCGCCACGCTGGCGCCCGCCGGCGACGCCTACAAGGATCCCGCTTTCGGCATGCAGATGACCGGCGGCTCCACCGCGCTCAATCACTCCTTCCAGCAATACCGGGAGCTGGGCGCGCGCGCCCGCGCCATGCTGGTATCCGCGGCGGCAAAGCAATGGGAGGTCGATCCGTCGAGCTGCCAGGTGGCGCTGGGCGTGGTCAGCTCCGGCAGCCATCGCGCCACCTTCGGCGAACTGGCAAAGGCGGCCATGGCGCTGCCGGTGCCGCAGCAGGTGACGCTCAAGGATCCGGCGCAGTTCAAGCTGATCGGCAAGCCCACGCGGCGCCTGGACGCGCGCGGCAAGCTGGATGCCAGCACCGCCTTCGGCATCGACGTGCGCCTCAAGGACATGGTCGTGGCCGTAGTGGCCCGTCCGCCGCGCTTTGGCGGCAAGGTGAAGTCTTTTAATGCCGACAAGGCGCGCGCGATCAAAGGCGTGGCCGATGTGATGCTGGTGCCCGTGGATCGCGGCGGCACCGGCGTGGCGGTAGTGGCGGACGGCTACTGGCCGGCCAAGCAGGGGCGCGATGCGCTGGAGCTCGTATGGGAGGACGCCGGCTCCCGCGCTTCCACCAAGGCGCTGTTCGCGCAATACAAGACGCTCGCCGCATCGCCCGGCACGGTCGCGCTGCGGGGCGATACCGGCGCCATGTCGGGCGCCGCGCGCACCATCGAGGCGGACTATGAATTCCCCTACCTGGCGCACGCGCCGATGGAGCCGCTGAACTGCACCATGCAGGCGGAGCTGACCGGCAAGACAGTGCAAAGCGTCAAGGTATGGGTGGGGTCGCAGTTCCAGACCGTGGACCAGGCCGCCATCGGGCGCGTGCTCGGGCTGCCCCCGGCCAAGGTCACGCTCAATACCATGATGGCGGGTGGCGGCTTCGGCCGGCGCGCCGTGCCCACCTCCGACTATCTGGTAGAGGCCGCCAACGTCCTGCTGGCCTGGGTCAAGAACGGCCATGACGAGCCGCTCAAGGTGATGTGGAGCCGCGAGGACGATATCCGCGGCGGCTACTACCGGCCGCTGCATGTGCATCGCGCGCGCATCGGCATGGACGCGAAAGGGCAGGTGCTCGGCTGGCAACACACCGTCGTTGGCCAGTCGATCCTCGCGGGCACGCCGTTCGAGGCCTTCATGGTCAAGGGCGGGGTGGACGCGACCATGGTCGAGGGCATCGTCGAGAACGACTACGGCTTCCCGCTGCAGTTGTCGGTGCACCACCCGCAGGTGGACGTGCCGGTGCTGTGGTGGCGCTCGGTAGGCAACACGCATACCGCCTTCGTCAAGGAAACGCTGGTCGACGAAATCGCGGTGAACGCCAGGCAGGATCCGGTGGCGTACCGCCTTTCCCGGCTGGACGGGGCAAAGCACGCGCGCCATCGCGCGGCGCTGGAGCTGGCGGTGCAAAAATCCGGCTACGGCAAGCGCAAGCTGCCCAAGGGCCAGGCCTGGGGCGTGGCGGTGCACGAGTCGTTCAATACGGTGGTGGCCTATGTGGTGGAAGTGTCGCTGGTGAAGAACGAGCCGCGCGTGCATCGCGTGACGGCCGGGGTGCATGCCAACCGCGTGGTCAATCCCATGTCCGCCGAGGCGCAGGTGCAGGGCGCGTGCGTGTTCGGACTGGCGATGACGCGGCCGGGCTTTGCCATCGAGATCGAAAACGGCGCGGTGAAGAACAGCAATTTCCCCGACTATCCGCCGCCGCGCATCACCGATGCGCCGGTGGTGGATGTGTTCTTCGTGCCCTCCGGGGATCCGCCCACCGGGCTGGGCGAGCCGGGCGTGCCGGCGATTGCGCCGGCAGTGGCGAACGCGTTGTTTACGCTGACCGGCAAGCGCCAGCGGCAGCTGCCTTTTGTGCTGGGCTGAGCGGGCGCGGGCTCAGGGCGCGTGGCTGTCGCCGGCCGCGCGCCAGGCCTGCGTGAAGCGCAGCAAGTCGTCGGCGGACGCATCGGTGACGGCGGCGTAACGCATGCCGTCCGCGTCCCAGGTGGCGAGCTGGTAGCCGTTGCGTGCCGTCATCTCGGGCGGCGCGCGGTTGCCGCGAGCGCCGGTGTTTGTCCTGTCCGGTTTGTCGTCAGTCTGCAACGGCAGCACGAAGACATCGATGGGGTGCTGGTTGCGGCGGTAGACCAGCACGGCGACCGCCCTTCCGTGCACGTAGTCAAGCCGCCCCCCGACCAGCGGAAAGCCTTGCGCGGCCAGATCCCGCACGGTCGGCGCGTAGTCGATCCTGCCGTTGAACCAGGGCTTGACCGTGTGCCGGTCCGATGAGGCGACATCGATCGTGTGCCCCGAGAGCAGCGCGCGCACATGGCTGCTGACCGTCTCGCCTTGCACCGATTGCTCAGGCCCGTCGTTTAGTGCGTACCGGACCATGCTGACGCCCAGCGTCGCCACCGTGAGTGTCGCCATGGCGGCATTGGCGACCGGGCTCCATTCGAAATAGCGCCGTATCCGTTGCCACCAGGCGCTGGCGTTGCCGGAGGATGCCGTGACGCCACCGCTGCCGGCAAAACGCTGCGCCGGCTCCGCGGGGCTGGTGGCCTGCGCCTGGGCCAGTGCGGCGCTCAGGCTCGCGCGTAGCGCCGGGCCGGCACGATGGTAGGGCGCATGCGCGCGCAAGGCGGTGCCCAGCTCGCGCAGTTGGGCTAGTTCGGCGGTACAGCCCGCGCATTGCGCCAGGTGCCGTTCCAGACGCAAGGCATCGCCCGCGCCGAGTTCGCCGTCGGCACAGGCGTGCAGCAGCAAGCGCGCGTCAGTGCAGTTCATGGCCTGTCTCCCCGGCAGGTTGCGGCGGCGTTCCGTGCATGCCGGTTGCCGTGGCTGTCCTGCCCGTTGCCGGCGCGGCGGACAGGGTGCTTGCCGCGCCGGTGTTGCCGCTGGCGGTTCGCGTCCCCTGCGCGCGCAGGGCGATCACCGTCACCGCCAGCAGCTTGCGCGCACGGGCCAGTCGCGACATCACGGTGCCCAGCGGGATATCCGCGATGGTGGCGATGTCGCGATAAGGCAGATCCTCCAGTTCGCGCAGCACCAGGACTTCGCGGAAGGCCAGCGGGAGTTGCTCCAGCGCGAGATGCAGCAGGCGGACATCCTCGGCGCGCAACAGCCACTGCTCCGGGCCGTCGCCGTGGCCGTCCTGCCAGCCGGGCAGGGGCGTGCCATCGTAATGCGCGTCGTCGTAGCCCGCGCCGTCGCCCTGGCCAGGCTGATGCCGCTTGCGCCAGGCGGTGAACCAGGTATTGCGCACGATTGCCAGCAACCATGCGCGCGGCTGGTCGCCCCGGAAACTGTCGAAAAAACAGAAGGCACGCAGGCAGGCTTCCTGTACCACGTCATCCGCCTCGGCGGGATTGCCCGACAGCCAGCGCGCCAGGTTGTAGGCGGCGTCGAGATGCGGAAGCACCAGATCGTTGAATCGGCGGCGCCGGTCGGCTGCGTTCACGTCACTCCTTCGGCCCGACGGCCGAGCGTGCGCGTCGGTGCCGCTCGTCCTGCGTGCCTGCTTGTCAGCGTATACCTGTGACGCCCCGAGTTTATTCCCGATCGCCGTGTCCCACCGCGGAAAAAAATAGCGCGGGCGGCGGGAATAAACACGGCTTCGCTTCGGTATGACAGACATCCCCCAAGCCACGGATGGAGCCAACATGAAGCGAGCATGGAAACGGCGCGATTTCCTCGGGCTTGCCGCCTGCGCCGGCGGTGCGGTATTTGCGTCGGCCTTGCCCGGATGGGCGGCCGGGCGCGATGAAGCCTTTTACTTTGTCCAGCTGTCGGACGCGCACTGGGGTTTCCAGGGGCCGCCCAACCCGGATGCGCGCGGCACCTTGCCCAAGGCGGTCGCGGCGGTCAACGCGCTGGCGGAGCCGCCGGATTTCCTGATGTTCACTGGCGATCTCACGCATACCACCGACGATCCCGCCGAGCGCCGCCGGCGCATGCGCGAGTTCCAGTCCATCATCGCCGCGCTCAAGGTACCGGTTGTGCACCTGATGCCGGGCGAGCACGATGCCGGCCTGGACGAGGGCGCCGCCTACCGCGAGTTGTTCGGGCCCACGCACTATGTGTTCGACCACAAGGGCGTGCATTTCATCGTGCTGGACAACGTGTCGGATCCCGCCGGCCGGGTCGGCGCGGCGCAACTCGACTGGCTCGCCGCCGATCTTGCACGGCAGCCGCAGTCGGCCCGGATCGTGGTGTTCACCCATCGGCCTTTGTTCGACCTCTATCCGCAATGGGACTGGGCGACGCGCGATGGCGCGCAGGTGATCGAGCGGTTGATGCCGCATCCCAACGTGACGGTGTTCTATGGACACATCCACCAGGAGCATCACCATATGACCGGGCATATCGCGCATCACGCGGCGCGTTCGCTGATGTTCCCGCTGCCGGCGGCGGGGTCGCAGGCGCAGCGTTTGCCGCTGCCGTGGGATCCGGCGCAGCCTTATCGCGGGCTGGGGTGGCGAGAGGTGGAGGCGCGCCGCGCGTCGGGCGATCTCGGGATCGAGGAAAAGCCAGTCACGGGCTGAGGCGCGGTGGTCCGTCCATCGTGCCGGGGAAACAATCAGGAGTGGATCATGCCGGCAACACTGACACTACGGGAAGGAATCAGCCGCAGGCGGGCGCTGTGCTGCCTGCTTGCCCTGGCGGGCGGCGTGCCGCTATTGCATGGCGCGGCTGCCGAACCGCGGGTGATCAAGGTGCATGCGCGGAAGTTTGTCTTCACGCCGGACCGGATTGCGCTGCGCGCCGGTGAGCCGGTGGTGTTCGAGTTGACGGCGCAGGATGCGATGATGGGGTTTAGCGTGCCGGATTTCGGTATTCGTGCCGACTTGCCTCCCGGCAAGGTGGTACGGGTTCCGGCGATGGCGAAGACGGCCGGGACATTCGGGTTCCTGTGCGATATTTTCTGCGGGTCGGGGCACGAGACGATGAATGGGGTGATTGAAGTGACGTAGGGGGGCGCGACTCAGCGTCAAAGGCATAAAGTCAAATCTCGCCGATTTGTGCAGTGCGGTAGTTCGTCCCATGAGCGCAGTGACGACCGTTGCGCGACCACGCGCCGGATCGCTTGTGCGCATCCCTCAGCCGCGGCTTGTGCGAGCGGGCGCGGCCTGCACGCGCGTGTCGCGGCCTGTTGTAATCTTGTGTCATTGTGCGCCGGCATGCCCTGGCTGGTTGCTTTTGCCGCGCCTGCCGCGTAGAAAGTAGATGTCAGGCGGTCGCGGCGGGCGAGCTGCAGCAATCCCGACGGCCGGCGACGCACAATAACGATATCTGGACGACGAGCGGGAAGACGTGGCCATGGAGACCGATCAAGAAAGCACACTGACCTACGCGCTGCTGGCGGTGCCGGCGCGCGCCGCCATCTGCCGCGCGCTGCTGGATGCGGGTGACGCTGGCATGCCGGCCTCCGAACTGGCCGTCGTGGCCGGGCTGAGCCTGCCGCGCGCCAGCCATCACTTCCAGGAGCTGACGCAGGCCGACGTGCTGGCGCTCATCATCCGGGACCGGCAGGTGATCTATGCACTCAAGGCACGGCGCGCGGTGAGCCTGGCGCTGGAGTATCTCGACAGTAGCGGACTCTAGTCGCTCCCGGCCCACACCAGTTGTTCAGCCGGCGCCGGTCAAGCTGTCCGGCGCAGGATGCGTGCCGAATTCGCGCGCCGTCTCGCGGGCAAGCGCGTGCGGCGCGCTTTGGTTTTTTGTCTCGTTGTTTATGTTGTTCCGTATTGAAATCAGGTATCTATGTCCGCACTGGAAAGTCTGTTTGTCGCCCTCGAAGAGCGGGGCTGGGCTGTTTCCGACGACCTTATCGACAGCACGCTGGCCGCGCGGCTGCATGACGAGAGCCGCGCTGCGTGGGAGGCCGGCCTGTTCCACCCGGCCCGGATCGGGCGAGGCGAAGAGACGGCACGCGACGCCGGCATTCGCGGCGATTCGATCCTGTGGCTCGACGATGCGCCTGCCGGCACGGCCAGGCAGGATTTCCAGGCGTGGGCGGTGGACTTTCGCGCGGATTTGAACGCCAGGTACTTCCTGGGTTTGAAGCGCGAGGAATTTCACTTCTCTCACTATCCCGTGGGCACGGCCTACAAGAAGCACATCGACCAGCATCGTGCGACCCTCCACCGGAAGATTTCGCTGGTGCTGTATCTCAATCCGCAATGGGACGAGCACGACGGCGGCGAACTCGCTCTCTACGCCCGGGACGGCGATGCCGCCGCACTGCACCGCGTGCTGCCGAAGCGCGCGCGGCTGGTGGTGTTTCGCAGCGACCTGGTCCCGCATGAGGTGCTGCCCTGCCACAAGACCCGCTGGGCGCTGACCGGCTGGTTTCGCACCGATCCCGCGTAGAACGCGCTTTATGTTCCAGGGGCTGCCGTCCCGCCAGCAAGTGTCCAATCCGAGCCCATGCACATGAGCCCACACCCGCAGTCGCACGAAGGCCATGCCGCCGCCAGCGGGCAGTTTTCCGCCGGGCTGGAAGCCCTGCTCAGATCGCATGCCATGCGCCGCCAGTTGGCGAAGGGCGAGGTGCTGTTCACCTACGGCTCCAACCCGGATGCGCTCTTCTGCGTCGAGCGCGGCGCCATCAAGGTCAGCAGCACGGCGCAAAACGGGCGCGAGGCTGTCCTCAGCCTGCTCGAAGCGGGGCAGTGGTTTGGCGAGGTCTCGCTGTTTATCGATGCGCATCGCGTGTACGACACCCGCGCCGCCGAGGCGAGCGAAGTGCTGGTGATTCCCGCGGCCACCTTCCATGCGCTGATTGCACGGGAACCGCGCTTGCTGATGGAATTCACGCAACTGATCTGCCGGCGCTACCGTAGCGCGCTGGAATGGATCGATGAGGTGATCCTGATGCCGTTCCCGGTGCGCCTGGCGCGGCGCCTGCTTGCCGTCGAGCACGCGCACGCGCTGTCGGCGCAAGGCATGCAAACGCAGGGCGGGCGCCCCGCGCTGAAGCTGTCCCAGGAGGAGCTGAGCCACATGCTCGGCGTGTCTCGCCAGAGCGTCAACCGGCAACTCAAGGACTGGGAGAAGCAGGGGGTGCTGCGCCTGGAATACGGACGCCTGATCCTGTGCGACAAAGCAGCGCTGCAGGCCATCGGCAGCGAGGCCGCGCCGGCACCATAGGCGTGGGCGGCATGGGCGGCATGTGCGGTGCGCATCCGCAACCGGCATCGCGCATCGTCGCAACATTGAAATAACCGGCGGCTAAGATCCGGCGGGGCCAGCAGATACTTCTCCCTCACGGGGATGGCAGGTTTTTTGACGAAATCCGTGTCTGCCTGGCCCCGCCCTCCTTGCTGTTGCGCGCTATTTCGAAGATGGGAGTTGCGCGCCGGCCTATTGGCGATCGTCCGCGGTCCCGGGATTGTTGCGTTTTCTGACGGTTGTTTTATTGCACCGCAAAATGTGTCCCGTTGGCCTTTATATAACGCGATACGGTATCCAGCGCCTATAATTATTGTGCGTCGCAGCAGTTCGCATGCGACCCTCGGAAGCCAGGATGGAGCGCGGCACGAAGCCACTGGTTTTCCGTCCTCCCGGCTTGTTCATGCATGCGCGCATGGCCACTACACGCCATGGCAGTGCCGGCGGCCTGCGTGTGCCGGTTTCCATCGCCCATCGCCGCAATGTGACGCCCGCCGGTCTCCACAAGACCCGTTCCGCGGCCGTGGCCGACCATCCGGACCTTGGCCGTCCATCAGCAATTAGCGATCAACAATCAGCAAGAGGAGCGCAATGTTGCCGTGTGAGCGATGCGAGCGCCAGGCCGGCAGGCCAGGACACCTGCCGCCCCACCCGGACCTGGAGGCCGCGCGGACAGACGCGCCGGCGGTGGGTGGCGCGGCCTATGTCTATCGATGCCGCCAGTGCGGCCATACCATGGTGCTGCGCAGCCCCAGCCCGGAAGTGCCGGACTATTGGGCGCTGGGCGGCGACGAGGCGCCCAGCGCCTGAGCGCCTGTCGGCAGGGCCGCCGCTCACCCTGTTGTTGGCGCCGCGGCGCCGTGCCATCATCGCGCAGCCGCGGGCGATGTCCTTGCCGCGCCGCATTCAACTGCCTCTCAACTTCAAGGCCGGCAAATTCCGCAGATGGATTGGAGCGATATCAAAGTCTTCCTGGCGATTGCCCGCGCCGGCACCCTCGGCGGCGCCGCGCGCATGACCGGGCAGACCCAGCCGACCATGGGGCGCAGGCTCAAGGCGCTGGAGGAGGCCGTCGGGCACGCCTTGTTCCAGCGCACCAGCGAGGGTTTCGTGCTGACCGACGAGGGCGCTGCCGTGCTCGCCCACGCGGAGCGCATCGAGGAGGAGGCCATTGCCTTCGAGCGCCAGTTGTCGGGCCAGGCGCGGGAACTCGATGGCATGTTGCGGATTTCGTCGTCGGACTGGTTTGGCGTGCACATGCTGACGCCAGTGATCGCGGACTTTATCCGCGCCCATCCGCGCGTCGCGGTGGAACTGGTGACCGATGCGCGCCTGCTCAGCCTGGCACGCCGCGAGGCCGACCTGGTGTTCCGCATCCGCGCGTTCGACGAACCCGATGTCGTGCAACGCAAGCTGATGCAGATGGACTACGCGCTCTACTCGGCGCCCGGTGTGGCGCCGCCGCGCCCCGGCGATGGCGAGGGCCATGCCCTGCTGACCCTGGATACCGGCCTGGCCGACCTGCCCGACGTGGCCTGGATGCGCAAGCTCCTGCCCGGGGCCAGGGTGGCGTTCGGCAGCAACAGCCGCGAGGCGCAGGCAAAGATGTGCGCGGCCGGCGCCGGGCTGGCGGTATTGCCCTGCCTGCTGGCCGAGCGCGTCGGAGGCCTGCAGGCCATCGATATGGGCGAGCCGCCGCCGCGGCGCGATGTATGGGTCGGCTATCACCGCGACCTGCGCCGGCTCGGACGGCTGCGTGCCTTCCTCGATGCCACCATCGAGCGCCTCGGCGGTGGCTAGCGCGGCGCGCGCTCAGTCCTTCGCAATTTCCACCACCAGCTTGCCGCTGGCCGTACCGTTTTCGATGGCCTGGTGCGCTTCGATCGCGTTGCCGAGATGCAACTCGCGCGGGTCGAGCCGCATGGTGAGCTTGCCGGCTTCGGCCAGCCGGGTGGCTTCGCGCAGGATTTCGCCATGATGGGCGCGGCCCTTGCCGGTCAGCAAAGGCATCAGTGTGAACACGCCCGAATACGTGGCGGCGCGGAACGACAGCGGCGCCAGCGAGTGCGTGCCCCAGCCCAGGCAACTGACCACATGGCCGCCATAGGTGCGCGCGGCCCGGAAGGCACTGTCCAGCACCGCGCCGCCCACGGTGTCGTAGACCACGTCGAAGCCTTCGCCTGCCGTATGTTCACCGACATACTGTTCGACCGATGCCGTCGCGAAGTCGATCGCGGTGGCGCCATAGCTTTCGATGATCTCCCGATGGCGGGCCGATCCGGTGGCATAGACCTGCGCGCCGAGCGCGCGTGCGATCTGTACCGCGATGTGCCCGACGCCGCCCGCACCGCCATGCACCAGCACCTTCTGCCCGGCCTGCACCCGCGCCCGGTCGACCAGGCCTTCCCACGCGGTGATGAACACCAGCGGCAACGCGGCGGCTTCGCGCATCGATAAATTGACGGGCTTGGGCGCCAGCAGGTCGGCATCCACCGCCGCGTACTGCGCGAGCGAGCCTTGCAGGCCGCCCACGCCGCCGGTCATGCCATAGACCTCGTCGCCGGGGGCAAAGGCCGTCACACCCGGTCCGACGGCTTCGACCACGCCAGCCATATCCAGCCCCAGCACGGCCGGCAAGGGGTGGCGGGCGTGCGCCGCATTGCCGGCGCGGATCTTGGTGTCGAGCGGGTTGACGCCGCTGGCGAGGATGCGCACCAGCACTTGGCCGGGGCCGGCCTCCGGCCTGGTCAGCCGGACGGTCGAGAACGGCGAGCCGGCGGCTTCGACGATGAGGGCCAGCATGGAGGCTTGTGACATGGTGAACTCCCGAAAGGAATGTCGTGGGTTGGTGTCACCATTCTTGGTTATGCGCAAATTTTCGTAAATCAACTAATTTGCACATGTTTCATGCGTATCTGCATGACTGTGGGTGCGGCTCGGGGCTGAATCAGGGCGTTGCCGCTCAACCTCACGCCTCCGGGCACAGGCTTGCGTGCGGAGGCAATCATTCGGACTTGCACAGGCATGGCTGACTCATCACCCGCGTACGTCCTGTCATTCTGTTGATCCCAATCAAACTGTCCCGTGTACCGCCTCCTACCGTTACCTTGCGGCGCGTCATTCCCGCGTTGCCTGCGGTGTTTCGGGGGGCGCCGATTCGCATTACAGTATCCAGGGGCGTGAATGGAGCAATGAGTGCAATGAGGATGAGGTTAGCGATTTGGCTCGTAGTGATAGCCGTTCTGTTGCCGGAGGGGGCCGTCGCCGTCGACTTCGGCAGCAAGGGCGGGCCTGAGCCTGCCAACATCGACAAACTGACCGATCTCCTTCGCGAGGATCCCTATGATCTGGAGTTGCTGATCAGTTTTGGCACCTCCAAGGGCGGGTCGGCTGGCCATCTCGCCTTGGCGATCCGGGACGATGCGCCTGGCGACGATCTGGTCTACTCGGCCAACTTCTATGCCGACCGTACACGTAAGCACCAGAGCGGCTTCTACACCTCGGATCTGATGGTTGGCATCCCGAAGAAAGAGTACTTGTTCAAGACTGTCTCCTCGATCGCGGAAACGGCCTCGTTTGGCCTGGACTTCGGCGAGATCTACAAGCGCTCGGTCATCGGCGTGCGCGTCCGTGGCATACCGGCCAGCGACAAGGAGGCCTTGGTGGCTTACTTCAGGCGCATCAATGACGACTATCACCAGCGCGCCAGGAATACCGAGTATCACCGCGGCGAGATCAAGTACGACTACATGCGCCTCAACTGCGCCAAAACCGTCGGCGCCGCATTCAAGTTCGGGGCGGGCTACAAGGACCTGGAGGTCACCAGTGCCAAGGTCCTGTCCGGACGGCGGGTGGTGGCGGCCGCCACGGCCAACCTCCCCACCGAGATGGCGATGAAGCTCATCAAGGAGTGGGGCAAGCGCGGGTACGGCATGGACGTGGTGCTGTACAAGAAATACGGCGGCTCGACCTATATGGATCCGCACGAGGACGAAAAGGTGGCCTTCAAGGACCTGCCCAATCGTTTCCCCTCGGTCCTGTCCATGGATTTCCGCAGGGAGCAAGGCGCCTACGAGGACTTCGACAACCTCTTCGCCATGTATCTCCTCTACAACCTGGGCAAGTACAGCGTACGCGTGAACGAGCAGACGAGGCTGCTTGAGATTGAGAAGGACAAGCGACCAATGGCCTACCCGGAGGCAGCCAGACTTGCCACTCAGAGCGCCAGGTCGGACAGCGAGAATTTCCGCCGCCGCATCCCGTTTAGCCAGAGAGGGACAAGGATCGGGGAAACGCCGGATAACACGCACCTCTACGATTTCACTGACAAGGATGCCAGGACGGCGAAGCCCTAGAGATTAAAGCCACAGTCAGCCAGTCCACATGAAATTCCATGGTTGCCTCCCGGCGGCGCCAGCGCGCGGCTGTGCCGCCATTCCTCATAAGCCTCTGTATTTAAATGAGAATCTTGAAAGCCTGGCTGCGCCTCTGGCTGCGCGGGTTCAAGGTTGAACGAACTTCGGCATGAAGAATTTTGCCGGAGGAAGGGTAAACACGTATCAAGTCGCTGACTTGAAAACGTAAACCCCCGTCCCTATAATTAGCACTCGTCGGGCATGAGTGCTAACAGGCCTCGCCCGGCGCACCAATTCTGCTGGCCGTTAGTGCTGGCGGCCAATTTTGTGAACCTGAAATCACTTTTTGTACCAAGGAGTCCGTATGAATCTGCGTCCTTTGCACGACCGCGTGATCGTCAAGCGTCTGGACAATGAAACCAAGACCGCTTCCGGCATCGTGATTCCCGACAATGCTGCCGAAAAGCCTGATCAAGGTGAAGTGCTGGCCGTGGGCCCCGGCAAGAAGGACGACAAGGGCGCTTCGATCGTCCTCGACGTCAAGGTGGGTGACCGCGTGCTGTTCGGCAAGTATGCCGGCCAAGCCGTGAAGGTGGATGGCCAGGAACTGCTGGTCATGCGCGAAGAAGACATCATGGCTGTGGTGAACAAGTAATCCACGCACCCCATTCGTACCGATTTAGGAGATTCAGAACATGGCAGCTAAAGACGTAGTATTCGGCGACGCCGCCCGTGCCAAGATGGTCGAAGGCGTGAACATTCTCGCCAACGCAGTCAAGGTTACCCTGGGCCCGAAGGGTCGTAACGTTGTGCTGGAGCGCAGCTTCGGCGGCCCGACCGTGACCAAGGACGGCGTGTCCGTGGCCAAGGAAATCGAGCTGAAGGACAAGCTGCAGAACATGGGCGCGCAAATGGTCAAGGAAGTGGCTTCCAAGACCAGCGACAACGCCGGTGACGGTACCACCACCGCAACCGTGCTGGCCCAGTCGATCGTGCGCGAAGGCATGAAGTACGTTGCCGCCGGCATGAACCCGATGGACCTGAAGCGCGGCATCGACAAGGCTGTGGTGAACGCGGTCGAAGAGCTGAAGAAGCTGACCAAGACCACCACCACCAGCAAGGAAATCGCCCAGGTTGGCTCGATCTCCGCCAACAGCGACGAAGTGATCGGCAAGCTGATCGCTGAAGCGATGGACAAGGTCGGCAAGGAAGGCGTGATCACCGTGGAAGACGGCAAGTCGCTGGCCGACGAACTGGAAGTCGTGGAAGGCATGCAGTTCGACCGCGGCTACCTGTCGCCGTACTTCATCAACAACCCGGAAAAGCAAGTTGTCGCCCTGGACAACCCGTTCGTGCTGCTGTTCGACAAGAAGATCTCGAACATCCGCGACCTGCTGCCGGTGCTGGAGCAAGTGGCCAAGTCGGGCCGCCCGCTGCTGATCATCGCTGAAGACGTCGAAGGCGAAGCCCTGGCGACCCTGGTGGTGAACAACATCCGTGGCATCCTGAAGACCGCCGCTGTCAAGGCTCCGGGCTTCGGCGACCGCCGCAAGGCCATGCTGGAAGACATCGCCATCCTGACCGGCGGCGCAGTGATCGCCGAGGAAATCGGCCTGACGCTGGAAAAGGCAACCCTGCAAGAACTGGGTCAAGCCAAGCGCATCGAAATCGGCAAGGAAAACACCATCATCATCGACGGCGCCGGCGACGCAGCCTCGATCGAAGCACGCGTGAAGCAGATCCGTGCCCAGATCGAAGAAGCGACCTCGGACTACGACCGTGAAAAGCTGCAAGAGCGCGTGGCCAAGCTGGCCGGCGGCGTTGCAGTGATCAAGGTTGGCGCAGCCACCGAAGTCGAAATGAAGGAAAAGAAGGCACGTGTGGAAGACGCACTCCACGCAACCCGCGCAGCCGTGGAAGAAGGTATCGTCCCCGGCGGCGGTGTGGCCCTGCTGCGCGCTCGCGCTGCCATCGCCAACCTGACCGGCGACAACGCTGACCAGAACGCCGGCATCAAGATCGTGCTGCGCGCCATGGAAGAGCCGCTGCGCCAGATCGTGCTGAACGCTGGCGAAGAAGCTTCGGTCGTCGTGGCCAAGGTCATCGAAGGCAAGGGCAACTACGGCTACAACGCCGCCACCGGCGAGTACGGTGACCTGGTGGAAATGGGCGTGCTGGACCCGACCAAGGTGACCCGCACCGCGCTGCAGAACGCTGCTTCGGTCGCTTCGCTGATGCTGACCACGGATTGCGCCGTGGCAGAACTGCCGAAGGACGAGTCGGCTCCGGCAATGCCGGGCGGCATGGGTGGCATGGGCGGCATGGACGGCATGATGTAAATCTGCCGGCCTGCCAACCTGGCAGCCTGCTTTATCCGCATTACCTGTAGTAACAAAAACCCCCGCTGGCGCGAGCCGGCGGGGGTTTTTGCTTGTGCGCCGGTTGCCGCGCGGGCGACCGCTCCGGCGGCGTCAGAGTTCCACCGTGTAGCACCAGTCGAAAGCCGGGTTCTCCAGTTCGCCGGTCTTGCGGCGCACATAGCCGCGTGGGTTGCACACCACGCGGGCGTTTTCGAGGCGGTAGTCGAACCCTGTATGGGTATGTCCGTGGACCCACAGGTCGGCCTGCGCGATCAGGTCAGGCCGGCGCGAGATAAAGCCGCTGGAGACCAGGTCGTGGGAAAAGCGCGGGTCGAGGCTGCCGAGATCGGGGGCGTGGTGGGTCACCACCACCGTCTTGCCTTCGAAGGGCGTGGCGAGTTGCACGGCCAGCCAGGCGCTGGCCGCCTCGTGCCGCGCCAGTGCGTCGGCGGTGGTGAAGCGGCGCCGCTGGCCGTTAGCGTCCTCGACCTCGATCAGGCGATGGTCGACCATCACGCCGGCGCAGGCCAGCATCGACTCTTCGCGCCGGGCGGTGCCGAACAACGCGTAGTCGGTCCACCAGGTGGTGCCGATCACGCGGACCGGATTGCCCGCGAGGCTATCGAAATGGGCCACGGTATCGTTGAGCACCCGCACGTGCAGCGCCTCGCGGGCGGCTTCTTCCATTGCCGCATCCACCGGCCCGAAGGCACTCTCGTAGTATTCGTGATTGCCCGGCACATAGACCACCGGCCCGGAAAAAGTGCGCGCGGCCCAGTCGACGCCGGCACGGCCGTTGGCGATATCGCCGGCCAGCACCACCAGGTCGGCGGGGCAGGCGGGCACCGCCGCCGGCACATCGTGCTCGAGGTGCAGATCGCTGAGGATGCGGATTCTCATGCTGGCTCCATGCAATCCGTGCGCTGGCTCCGGGCACGGTTATGCGTGGATTCTTCAGAAAAGAGCGGGCCCGGTCAAGGCCGGGCTGTTAGGCGAACGCCAGGCACGGGCCCTGCGCTCAGAACAGACCCGGCAAGATGCGAAAGCGTACCTTGTCCCGATACGAACGATACGCGGGATCGTCGGACAGGAGTTTTTCCTCGCGCGCGACCCGGACCCCCTGCAGTACGAACTGCCCGGCATAGACAAGCAGGTTCTGCAGCCCAAAGTTCACAAGGAGGAAGCCGATGTCTGCAACGAGGTAGCCAAGATAGATCGGATGCCGCACGAAGCGATAAGCGCCGCGCGACACAATCCCGCGATTGGCGGGCAATATGCCGAACGACAAACGTAGCGACATCTTGGCGAAGATCTGCCACGCAAGCCCCGCGATCTGTAGCCCGGCACCGACCGCTTCGGGCACGATCCGCGTACCCGGAGCGAGCTGGACGGCAAGGAAGTAATAGCTGCCGCACAGCGAGCAGAGTATGGCGACAGGACTCCAGTCACGCCGGGCAGGTATCCGTACTATCAGCGACAGGCCAACCGTCAGGATCTCCGCCACCACGATGAGCAGCAGAGTAATACGCGTCGGGTCGGCGAGCCAGTGCTTGATCGCCACGCAGGCGAACATCACCAACAGGAACGCGGTACCGCCTCGCAGGCAGATCTCCAACGCTGCCTCGCGAAAACGCAGCAGCATCGGCACCACCGGCTCCCTCACAAGCTGGACGGTTTTACTGTCGAACATGATGCCCCTCGGGTTCCACTGCCAGTTGGCCCAATGCGCTGCGGAAACGCCTACTTGGAAATTCGCAGGATTTCTGATGCGAGTTTCGAAAAACACGGCTTGAGACCGCTGATGTTGGCGGCGTAGCAATAGATGCCCGCGGGCTGCTTGCTGTTGTACAGAGTGGCATCCGGTGTGTTCGCCATGTTCTTCAGCAGCGCTTCGTTGAAGCCGCCATTGCCATCCAGGCCGAGGGTGAAGATGTACACGTTGTTGTCGCGCAAATAGGACGCCATCTCCATCGCCACGTTCTGTGAAGCGTTACCGAGGTTCGTCGCGTTAAAGGTAGCCGCCACCGGCAAACCGGAGTTGGTGTTTGCCTCGCTGCCGACCACCTTGAACTTCAGCGTCGGATTTGTCTCCTGGCGTACGTCATAGGTCGGTGTCATGGCGGTCGGCCCGTAGGCGACAGTCGTGGTTGTTTGTGTATAGGTCCCTGCCTTGTTGCCGTTCCCGAGGCTTCCCGAGGTGTCGGTTGATGAACTCATCGCACATGGGCTCGGCATGGAAGCGGACTGCTTGTCGGGGTAATACAGTCCCGTGGGCGGGTTCGATGAGGCGCTGGCGCCCCCCGCGCAGGTCTTGTTGGCATTCACCGTGTTGCTGGTGTTGTTGACGGTCTGGGTGGTCGTGCACGTCTTGTTTTTGCCGTTGGTGCAGGTGACGACGTTGGTTGTCGTAGTCACGTCCGTGCGGGTACCCATGTTGTAGCTGGCGGCCAGCGTATTGGGTTCGCCATCCGAGAAGAACACGACAACGCGCAGGCTGGAACGGTTGGCCGTCGGAATCAAGTCGAGCTGCGCGCGCGCCTGGTACAACCCTTCCGCATAGTTGGTGGTGCCACCACTGGTCAGCTTGCTGATCGTGCTCTCCATGGTTGTGCGATCGAAGCCGCGCTGCGTCGTTTTGATTGCAATATCGGACACCGCACCGGCCGAAAAATGTACCAGGCCCACCCGGTCCTCGGTCGGGCTGAACTGATCCAGGAACGTGTTGGCGTTGCTCTTCACCGTGCTCCACACCGGGCCCATCGACCCCGACGAGTCAATCACGAAAATCAGGTCGAGATCCTTTCGGATCGACTGTGAAGTGGCGGCAACGGCGATATTGCTGAAGCCGAGCACCTTCATCAGCGTCAGCGGCATGGTTGCCGTCGCGGAAACCCCAATGGTGACTGCGCCAAGGGTTGGGGTGTCGAACTGTACCGAGGTCGTATCCAGCGTCGGTGTCGCACGCAGGTAGCCTGTGGGGAAGTTGGTGTTGAAGAAGTCCTGGGCGGCCTGTCGGGCGTTCGCGGTCTGGTCGGCCTGCGTACTGCCGCTGGTGACCGCCCTCGCTGCGGCGACGGCGGCGGAGTCGACTGCTGCGTTCAGCCTGGCCTTGATCACGTAGGCCATGCCAGCATCAATGGCGAGCCCGACGGTTCCCAGCAGCGCGATCATTAGCGCGGCAGCGATGAGGGTGATTTGTCCCCGCTGCTTGCCAGCATGTTGCTTCCTCATGGTTGCTCCTTGCCGTTGCGTCAGAATGAGGTGGCCGAATACAAATTGGGGCCGATATCCGGCATCTTCAGCACACCCATCGTCAGTCCCTTGAAGAACATGTCGAAGTTGTAGTAGGACTCGACCACGAAGACGATTTCGCCGTCGTTAAGCAGGCCGGCCATCGCATTAGCCGTGGGCGAGGAGGTGCCGCCGGTGGGCAGGCCGCTGCAGCTTCCGTCGCTCGCCCATGAGCCGCTGCCGGTGCCGCAGTTCCACACCTGGCTCCCTGGTACCGTGCCGCCCAGGGACCAGCCGCCTGTCCAGCGATACTGCTCAAGCACGATATTGCGCACGCAGCCTTTGCCGGCGCAGGTCTCGGCATTGCCCATGATCTTGGTGATGTAGATCATGCCGCGCTGGCTCATCTTCAAAGGCGGCGTGGTCTGGGCCAGCGTGTTCATGATGACCTGCGGTGTATAAGCCGAACTGCGCGAAGCCAGGTTGGCGCCCTCGCGCGTAAGGTTGACCAGGATCAGATTGGCCTGGATCGCCCGCGCGAAGTCGATCACCGGTAGCGTAAGGAAAATGAAGATGGGCAGCAGGATGCCGAACTCGATGCTGGCGATGCCGCGCGCGGCGCGCCTGCGGGGCAGTGGGCGGGTGCGTTTCATCAGAAGGCCTCGTTGCGCATGGTGGCAGCCACGCTGAAGTTGTACTTGCCGCCCGTGGATTTGAAGAAGGCTGCGACCATCGGCGTGAGCAGCGGCCACGAGCAGTTGACTTCGATCACCACGATGTCGCCGGCGCCGCCAAACATGCTGTTGCCATTGCTCTGGCTGGTACCGTTGACCCAGGTGCTGACCGTGGCGTTTGACATGTCGTAGACGCCCAGCGAACTGTCATGGATTTTCGCCAGCACGGCCTGGTAGCGCTGTGGCGAACTGCTCTGCCCGGTGATGGCGTAGCGTGCCCCTTCGCGCACGGCATGCTGCATGGTCAGATTGGCCCACATCATCGCGCTGAAGTCGACGATGGAGAACAGCAGGAGGAAGAAGAGCGGGGCCACTAGCGCAAACTCCACTGCGCTGGCCCCCCGCTGCCACCGTGATCTCTTGATTCCCTGGGTATGCATGGCTTAACCCCTTGTCTGTTCCTACGCTGCCGGTCTGGAGCACATGGCTTGTTCCCGTCAGCCGGAAGTACCCATCATGTAGGGGAACAGCGATCGATAGAACTGAATGGCGGGGGAGCCGAGCAGCACGACAAACAGCGACGGAAGGATAAAGAAGATCAGCGGAAAGAGTAGCTTGACAGAGATTTTCGCTGCACGTTCCTCGGCGTACTGGCGCCGCTTTACGCGTAGTGTATCGGCATGCACGCGTAGCGAATCGGCGACGCTGGTGCCGAAGCGGTCGGCCTGGATCAGCATGCTGACCAGCATGTCGACGTCTTCCACGCCGGTGCGCAGCGCGAGGTTGCGCAGTGCCTTCTCCCGCGAAAGGCCAGCGCGCAGTTCCAGCACAAGCAACTCGAGCTCCTCCGCCAGCGCGCCTTGCTGGCCGCGCAGTTCGTCCACCACCTTGAGCAGCGCCGCGTCGAGCGCGAGTCCTGCCTCGACACATACAGTGATCAGGTCAAGGGCATCGGGGAAGGTCTCGAATATTTGCTGCTTGCGTTGCGAGACGCGCCTGCGCAAGACCAGGTCAGGCAGGTAGAAGCCGGCAATGGCGATGGCCAGAAGGGCAGTGGGCAGCAGACGGGGGTTGTCCTCGCTGATTACTCCGCCCGTCAGCAAGAACAGCAGCAGCGGGAACGCCAGGGCCAGCGCCGTCTTCGCGGCAAAGTAGAGCGGAATGGCAGAGGAGTTGCGCCAGCCGGCGTTCATGAAGCGCGTGCGCATTGCGGAACCGTCCCAACCCTCCTTGGGTACCGCGAGCTTGGCCAAGGGCTTGGACACACGTTCCAGCTTGTGCATCCAGTTGTCCTGCAGCACTGACGGCGTACCGTCGCTGCCGGTAGCGGCCCTGGTTACCTGGGAGATGCGCCGCCGCAGTTCGTCGCGCTGCAGCAATGTCATGGCGGCCAGCGTTATGCCAAAGGCTAGCAGGAAAGTGAAGACCAGGATGAGAATTTGCTCGAGTCTCATGATTATGCTGGGCGGCGCCCATCCTCTTTCATGTTGGAACCGGCTATGCCTAGACGTGGATGCGTACGATCTTGCGCATCCATATCAGGCCAAGCATCATCAGGCCAACGGCATAGCCCACGATCCACGGGCCTACGGGATCTGTCGCCAGGGGCGTGAGGAACTCCGGGTTAAGCAGATACATTGCGCCAGCCAGGCCAAAGGGCAGCACCGACAGGATCACGCCGGAAAGGCGGCCCTCGGCCGAAAGCACGCGGACCTGGCCCATCAGCTTCATCCGCTCGCGGATGATGTGGCTGACGTTGCCGAGGATCTCCGCCAGGTTGCCGCCGGACTCGCGCTGGATCAGTACAGCGATCACCAGGTAGCGCAGGTCGGGCAGTGGCGCGCGGGAGGCCATGTTGTTCAAGGCGTCCTGCATCGAGGCCCCATAGTTGATCTCGTCGAAGGTAAGACGGAACTCGGCGCCCAGCGGGTCTGGCAATTCATCGCCGGCCATGTCGAGCGCACTGGAGAAGGAGTGGCCGGCACGCAGCGCGCGGCTCATCAGGTCGGCTCCCTCTGGAAGCTGTGCTTCGATCTGCTGCAGCCGACGGGTGCGGCGCTTGTTCACGAACCAAAGTGGTACCGGCAGCCAGCAAAGGGCCGCGACACTCGCCGGCAGGGCGGGCACGGCCAGGAATATGGCCGTGAGATACAGCGCCGCCGCGGGCAGCAAGGTGAAGCCGAGGAAGGTTGACACGTTCCAGTAGAGGCCGGACTGCATCAGCAACTGGTCCAGCGCGCGGACGCGCGGCAGCTTGCGCAGCAAGTTCGCGACGAACGCCGAACGGCTGAGCGTGCGTTCCTTCATGATGGACGAAGGCTCATGCTGCCAGGCCGCCTCTGCCACAGAGCGCAGGCGACGGCCCAGGCGTCGCGCGCCGGTGCTGTGCTTGCCTTGCCACCACAGGTAGGTGGTGACGATCAGCAGCACGATGGCGATGAAGAGCGCGAGGGCGAAGCCAGCGAGGGTTGTGTTCATGATTTGATCTCCTGCGCAGAGGGCGGGTGGCTCATACCTCGAAGCGGAGTGAGGGCTCGAACAACCGATCCGGCAAGCTCAGGCCGAAGGCCTGCAGGCGTTCGCAAAAATGGGGTCGCACGCCGGTGGCGCAGAAATGCCCTTTGACACGCCCCTCCGTATCCACTCCCGTGCGCTTGAACGTAAAGATCTCCTGCATATTGACGATGTCGCTTTCCATGCCGGTAATCTCCTGCACGCTCATCAACTTGCGCCTGCCGTCGGTCAGCCGCGACACCTGCAGGATCACGGTGATGGCCGAAGTGATCTGCTGCCGCATGGTCTTGGGCGGCAGCGATAGGCCGGACATGCTGACCATGTTTTCGAGCCGGGTCAGTGCGTCGCGAGGCGTGTTGGCGTGGATGGTGGCGAGCGAACCTTCGTGCCCGGTGTTCATGGCATGCAGCATGTCGAGTGCTTCGGCGCCACGGACTTCGCCAAGGATGATGCGGTCCGGGCGCATCCGCAGCGCGTTCTTGACCAGCGCCCGCTGTGTGATCTCGCCTTTGTCCTCGATATTTGGCGGCCGTGTCTCCAGGCGCAGCACGTGGTCTTGCCTCAACTGCAGTTCCGCCGCGTCCTCGATGGTGACGATGCGTTCGCTCGCCGGGATGAAGCCCGATAGGATATTGAGCATGGTGGTCTTGCCGCTGCCGGTGCCGCCCGAGATGAGGATATTCAGCTTGGCCTTGACCATGGCTTCGATCAGTTGAGCCATCGGTGGCGTGAGCGTCTGCAATTCCACCAGATCCTTGACCATCAGCGGATTGACGGAGAAACGCCGGATCGACAACAGCGGGCCGTCTACCGCCGAGGGCGGGATAATGGCATTGACACGCGAGCCATCGGGAAGCCGAGCGTCCACCATCGGGCTGGATTCATCGATGCGCCGCCCCACGCGTGACACGATCTTGTCGATGATCTTCATCAGGTGGGCGTCATCGTGGAAGGTGACGGCCGTCAGTTCGAGCTTGCCGCGGCGTTCCACGTAGACTTGTTTTGACGTATTGACCAGGATGTCGGAAACGGTGGGATCGCTGAGCAGCGGTTCTAGCGGTCCGAAGCCCAGCATCTCATCGCGCACGTCCGATACCAGGCGCTTGCGTTCGGTCTCATTGATGGGCACGTTGCGCTCTTCGATAATGCGCTCGACCATCAGTGCCAGTTCGCGGCGCACCTGCTCCGGCGTGAGGCGCTGCAGCTTTTCCAGTTCCACACGCTCGATGATGGCCTCGTGGATCTCAATCTTTAGCTGCTGGTAGGCGGCATTCGCGGTGGTGCTGACGGGGCCGACCCGCTCTGCCACGGTCTCGCCGGCCTTTTCAATGAGTTGTTCGCGCAGTGACATATTGATTCTCCGCAGGGCGCCGTGCGCCTATGATCGTACCGGGCTGAGCGTTGCCGCCGCGTGGCTATGCATGCTTTTCGATGGACTGGACTTGGGTGGCCCGGCGGTTGCGATGGCCCAGCAGCTTTTGCAGCAGGCCCTCCTTCTTCTTCACGGCACTCGGGTAGACGCCATCGGCCATCTGCAGCAACTCGCGCGAGATCGGGTTGCGCTCGGCCAACTGCAGTATGGGCACGCCCTGGTTGCTCGAGTCTCGGGCCGCCTTTGGATCGGACGGCAGCATGTGCGCAATTTTTGCGCCAAGCGTGTCTTCCATCGTGCGCAAGCTGACTGCCGAATGCTTCTCGTACTCGTTGATCACGATGTACAGGCGGTCGGACGGGTAGCCTAGCGAGTGAAATATCTCCATCAGGTGCCGTCCGGCGCGCAGGTACGGCAGACTAAGCTGCATGACCGGATAAATCCTGTCGCTGTGGTCCAGCACCATAATCGTGGAAGGGTTGATGTCCTGGCCGACGTCGAAGATGATGACGTCGTATACCGGTCTCACCAGGTCGAGGATGCTCTCGATATGGGCAGCCTTGATGTCTCCCGCTTTCACCGGGTCGCCGGCACCAGCGATGACATCAAAGTTCGGATGCGCGTGGGTGATGCAGGCGTCGAGCAGGGCAAGGTCCAGCCGGTCCACCTGCTGGCAAATGTCCGTCAGCGTAGCCGGAGGTGCCTTGTCGGTAACCAGGAAGGCGGCATCCCCGAACTGCTGAACCAGGTCCACGAGCAGCACGCGCTTGCCGTGGTTGGCTGCGATGGCATAGCCAAGGTTGGCCGCAACGAACGTGGTGCCGCTCCCGCCTTTGCATGAGACGAAGGTCAGCGTGCGGGCCTCCGTCTCGGTGCCTCCCTGCGATTTGACGGCCAGTCGTTCCAGCTCCTCATTGAATTCGCGCGAATCCAGCGGCCAGCGCAGTACGCTGCGAACGCCCATTCGCATGGCGCGCATCAGCAGCTCAGTGGATGGCGACGGCGTGACCAGGATGCAGGGAACATCGCCGGGTTCGGGAAAGCGCTGGCGCAAGCGCTCCAGCACGTTGATGCTGAAATCGTCGGCCAGCAAGATGAGGAAGTCGGATGGGTGGATCAGCCCTGCCATGCCGAGCGCCTTCTCCGGGTCGGCGCAGACCAGTTGCACCTGCCGGTGCGTGATGACCTGTCCTGCCATCGCGGACATCTGCCGGGCCCGCGTCTCGTCGGCCGAGACCAGAATGAGCTTTGCCATCTCGATTTCTCCCAAATTTCGGTTTGCCTTGGCGGCATGCGGCGGTGTCCTGGGCCGGCGCGTGCCGCCACGCGGTCAGGGCGCGGAGCCAGAGGCCGAGCTGCCCACCCCGACCGCGTAGGCATTGCTGTCGACTGGCGGATTGCGGAACGATGTGTTGTAACGGTCCATGGCGTAGGTGGCGCTGCGTGCGTCGACGCCGGTCACCGGGTCCGTGTTCATCGAGGCGTCCGGGTTGAGCGTCTGCATGGCGCGCACGGTCCGCACGGCATCGCCGAAGCGCGTGTCATACACCGGCGTGGTGGTCATGCAGCCGGCCAGGCCGGCGACGAGGGCGACGGCGGCAAGCCGGGTGGAGGTGGCAAGGAGGTTCCGGATCTTCATGATATTCCCCTGTTCATTGCGGTCCGCCGGTACCGGGCTCACAGCGCGGAGCCGGAGGCCGGCGCTGGCGCCGCGGCTGCCGTGGGCAAGGGCGCGTCGGCGGTTGCGGGTGATGCCGTGTCGCTGCCGGTCCTTGTCGGCAAGGCATTGCTCGAAGGCACGAGGGCGCGGGCCGCGGCGGTGTCGCGGCCACTGCCTGCGGGCGAGGTGCTGGTGGTCGGCGCGACCGGGGCAGGTGCCATCGGTGCGGTCGGGGCACCAGTCGGTGTCTGCGGAGCGGGCATTCCCGGCGGCATGCCCTGCGGATTGTCGACCACAGGATGGCCTTCCATGTTGCCGTTGATGAAGACCTCGCCGCGAGTCGATGGCCCGAAGGAGTCGGTCGGCATCGGGAAGTTGGCCGGCAGCGGCTTGACCAGGCGAGGCGTGACCACGAACAGCAGTTCGCTCTTGTCCTGCTGGAAGTTGGTGCTGCGGAACAGGTTGCCCAGCACAGGCAGCTCGCCTGCGCCCGGCAGCGCCTTCAGGCTACCCGTGACGCTGCTCTTGATCAGGCCGCCAATGGCAAAGCTCTGGCCGTCCATCACCTGCAGCGTGGTGGACGCGCGGCGGGTCGTGATCAGCGGCAGGATGGTGGTGCCGGCAAGGTTGGGCGCGGTGAGCGCTACCCCGGTCGGCGAGAGCTCGGAGACTTCCGGGGCCACCTTCAGGTTGATGCGCCCGTTGGCAAGCACGGTTGGCGTGAAGCGCAGGCCGACACCGAAGGTTTCCTCTTGCAGGGTGATGGTGGTACCGCCGGCGCTGGAGGCTTGCGGCACTGGTATAAACACCTTGCCGCCTGCGAGGAAGCTCGCCTCCTGGCCGCTGATGGCCATCAGGTTGGGTTCAGCCAGGATCTTGAACAAGCTGTCGCCCTTCTGCGCATCGATCTGGAAGTTGAAGGGCAGGTTGTTCGACTTCATGCCGGAGATCACTCCCGCGCCGCCGGAGAGAAAATTGGCCAGCAGGCCAAAGGTCCAGCTGCCGAAGGCGCCGTTCAGGTTGGCTGCGGCGCCGAGTTGGTCGATCAGCGTCTTCGACACCTCAGCGACCTTGACTTCCAGCATCACCTGTTGGGGCGAGTCCACCGTCATCATATTGATGATGCGTGGACTGCGCAGCGGCTGCCCGCCGTTGGCGCCGGCGCCGAGCATGCCGAGTCCGCCCATGCTGGTGCCGGCCATGGCCAGCATCGGATTCTGGCCCACGGGGGCGCCTATCTGCTGCTGCGGCGCTTGCAGCGGGCTGCGGGTCTGCCGCGCGACGAAGGCGTTGGCGATGTCGATTACCATCTGCGCCACAGTGGAATCGGGCACGTTGCCGCTCAACACCAGGCTATCCGCGGCAGAGGCGACACGCACCTGCCTGGCTTGGGGCAGCAGTTCGTGCAAGGTCGACTGCAAGCCGCCGGGGTCTGCGCCCACGGTCACATCAATCACCGTGCAACCGCCGCTCTTGCCCTGCACGATCATGTTCGTCGTGCCAACGTCCAGGCCGAGCAGGTAGAGGGTTTGTGGCGACACCAGCATGGCTTGCACCACGCTGGGGTTGCCTAGCGTGCGTGTACGAACGGGCTCCGGCAGAGACAGCATGCGGGACTTGCCGACCGGCACGATCACCTGTTGTGGCTCGCGCGCTGCGCTGCTGCAGTTGGGTCCGCGGCTAATGCCGGTATCGCTGGGTGGCGGGGGTACGCTGGCCGCGCCAATGGTCAATTGGATCGGGCCGTTGGCGGCCAGCTTCATGGCCTGCGGATTGGCGGCTGCCGGCTGGCCGGCAGCCGCGGCATCGGCTGCCTGGGCTTGCTCGCTGGCCAGCCAGATGCTGGATAGCGACAGCACGGCCAGCGTGATGAGGCTCCGTCGTGTGGGGCCGCTGCGAGCCGCGCAGGTGCGAAGGCTGCCCTCCTGGTGGTGGTATCGGTCCATTTGAATTCCCCCCGGTTGTTGACCCTGGTGAAGGGGTCGGCAATTTGCAATCTCAACGTCTGTGCATCAGAAGCATTCTTGGTTTTGCTGCATGCCACTGATGACGCCTACACAGTTGGTGGCGATCTTCTTTTCCGTTATGCGGTGCACGACCTGGACGGCTTTGGCCACCACCGGCACGGCCACGGCGGCTTTGATCACGGGTTCGTTGAGGAGGCTGCGCTTGGTGGCGCCCGCGGTGTCGACGGGGCGCGGATCGATCTGGTTGCGCAATACCAGCGAGAGCGTGCCCACGCTGCGCGCCAGATCGAGCTTCTCGGCTTCGTCGGGCGAGACTTCCAGCGTCACGGCGTTGACCACCTTGGGCTTGGTCTCATCGCGATTGACCTCCTGCGCGATGGCAAGGACCAGGATCTTTTCCAGCACGATCTTCGAAATGGACTGCTCGTTTTGCGCCGAGGCATCACCCTTGTTCGCATCTTTCTGGGTGTTCACGATGATGTCGACGAAGCTGCCGGGCAGTGCGAAGCCCGCTACGCCAACCACGTCGTTGACGCGCACGGTGATGGCGCGCTTGCCTTCGGCGATCACCGCCGAGAGTCCGCCGCGGGTGCCGACGGGCGTTAGCTTGGATTCCAGGATGGGCTCGCCACGCATGACGCTGGATTTGGTCACTCGCCCATCGATCAGCTTCTGCTCGGTCAGGGCTCCCGGCGGCAGGCTGTCGCGCGGCCAGTCGACGGTCTTGACGAACTCCGGAGCGAGCCGCTGCCCCAGATTGATGTCCGTGGCTGCCACCACGACCTTGGTCACGCTGCCGGAGCTTTGCTGCATCATCCAGCGCGAGGCCAGCACGACCGCGGCCAGGCCGGCCAGGGCCGCCACCAGCAGCATCACGATTGCGCGTACGTTTCTCATTTGATGGTCCTCCCCAGTGTGAATCGCGGCATCGGCGCGGCCAGGCTAGGCACGAGCGCGCCCCCTTGGCGGCTACGCCAAGCTCCATGTCTTCCAAACCGTGTGGCAGTGTTCAGTGGCGGGCGAAAATGCAGTGTCCCTGGCGGCGAGGTCGTCGGTCACCCAGCCGCGTGTTGACGCCGGTCTTTTCCTGCTGGCGCGGGACTTGTCGTGCTCCACGTGATGCCGCCAGTGGCAGGGTGTTGCGAGCTTGCCGAGGTGTCTTGCACCGGCGCCGCTGCGCAGGCGCGGATGAGGCCGAGACAGCCGATGTGTGCTCGTACATGATTCTTCTCTCCCTTTCCGGCCCGCTCGCGGGGCCTGTGTACTTATGTTCTGGGCACACCGATCCGCGCTTCAGAGCGTGCCTGTCATCACCAGTAGTACGCCCCCGGCCAGCGCCACGGCGTAGGGCAGGCGCGCAGTTGTCTGCGTTTTGGCCGTGTCTGCCGCGGTGGCGCGCCAGCTGAATGGCAGCCACAGCAGCAGCGCGGACAGGCCCGCGAGGGTCTGGCGCGCGTTTTTGCGCGCCACCATGATGGCCAGCGCCATCACGCCTCCGACCAGAAAGCTCGCCAGGACAATCTGTAGCGCCGGCTGTACGCCCACGAAGGCACCGATGCTAGCCATGAGCTTGGCGTCGCCGGCGCCGACGGCGCCCGCGAGATAGAGCACCAGGAACGGAGCCAGTCCGGCAAGAGCGCCAGTTAGCCATGCGCGCGAGCCGCCGCTGGCGCCATGTTCGAAAACCTGCAGCAGGAGTGCCGCGAGCAAGCCCGTTGCGACCAGCCAGTTGGGAATGCGGTGGCTGCGCAGGTCACTGGCGGCGGCAATGGCGACCATGACCAGCACGAGTCCAGATGCGACGGGGTCGAACGTGCTCATGGCTCTATCCTGCAAAAAGTACAAGGGGCACGAAAATTGCCGTGGTAGCAGCGCTGGCACGACCCAACCGGCTTCAGGAGCCGGCTGGGCCGTGATGCTGCTTTCGATCACGTGGCGGCAGTGCCGGTCAAGGCGTTACTGATATTGGTCCAGATGGTGCCGACCGCACTCTTGACCGTCGGGCCTGCCACGATCATGGCCAGCGCCACGAATGTGAGTAGCAAGGCATACTCGATGCCAGCGGCGCCATCTTCGTCACGGACAAAACGCTTGATGCCTTCGAACATGGTGTTCATGTCCATCTCCTTCACGTCATGGTTTAAAGGGGAAAAAGCGCCCGCTGAAGATCGGGCACAGGATTCGGCTGGAAGTGCCAGCCATGGCCAAGACAGGGGGGATTCCTCGATGACGGGTACACGCTGGCGCTACAGCGGTCTAGGAACCGCTGTCTCCCCGGTGCGCAACTCGACAAGGCGGGCCTCCCAGCTCCACCATGTTCCAGGGAACCCGTCAGGCTGGCGTGCCAACCATCTGGTCCTCACCTGGCGCGTTGCCGTTTCTTGCGGCTTATTGCGCCTTGGTAGGTGCCGCGGGCCGATTCTTTTCCTCCCTCAGGAATCGGTCCCGCGCCTGAAAATGCTACAAGACTGCTTGTGATCGTCGCGCCGGTGCTTTGCCTTCCACCGTGTGCGGCGTGGGCCATGGATTCTTAAAATTTGCGCTGACCCAGCGCCAAACCTCCCCGCGAAGCAGTTGCCTGTCACGGCCACCACCCCACCCCCCGTTCAAGTCTTTGTTCTCGTGATGTCTTTGCTGGCGGTTTGCACCCCCTTGGCTTCGGCATCCTCGGCGTACCGTGCTTGTCTGTTCCGGTCGCTCTGGTCTTTGTAACGAGCATAAGAGCGACGAACGTGCCAGTCGACCTAAGTTATTGATTACATTGGTGATGTTTTTTTGCCACTTGTTACATCTTCGATTTCTTGTAACAGGATGTTTCCTTGGTGTTACTGCCTTGCACCCGTCTTGCGTGCACTGCAATATGGCGAGGCTGCAAAATAGTGATGTTTTCATGGCCTGCAGGCTTTGTCAGGTGCATCAATAGACGCATATGATGTGTTTGCCGGTCATGCCCCGGCAGCGGGATGAGGGTAAGTGCGCAGGGCGTGGCGGGTGGTGGAGCAGCCGCCGCACGACCGTATGAATGGTTGCAAGCGTGATACAACGCAGTGCAAATAGCTTATGCACGCCAAAGCACATGGCTTGCCCGGACCGTAGCTTTGCCGTGCGGCGCGCGTGCCGGAAGGGGCGCAGGCGACAAAAGATGTAGCCCGTGTGAGTTACGAATGTTGACCGGCTCACATTGGCACGGCGCGTTCCTCGCCTAGTTGGATGAGGGGGGAACTTCCTGCATTCCGGGCCGGCTACGATCGAATTGGTTGCATTCCTGATACATTGCTGGCCGCAATGCGGGGATGAGGAATATCGTGCGCACGGCTTACAAGCAAATGTGATTCGCCGGCGTCATGCCAATTGCAGATTTCACGGGAGAGAACAAGGATGCAGCAAGACAACAACGCGTTTCAGCCGACGGCAGGCGAAGCACCCGCAGCGCCGGTGCCTGCTGGCCAGCCGCGCCCCCTGCAGTTCGAGTTCATCGGCTCGGGTTCCGAATATTTCCGTATCTGGATCGTCAATGCCTTGCTGAGCATCGTCACGCTGGGCATCTATTCGGCCTGGGCCAAGGTTCGGACGATGCAGTACTTCTACCGCAACACGCGGCTGGACGGCGCCAGCTTCGACTACCACGGCCGTGCCTCTGCCATCCTCAAGGGCCGCGCCATCGTGTTTGGCCTTGCCGTGGTCTTCCAGCTCAGCAGTCATGTTTCCCCCTTCCTGGCCGTGGCGCTGGGCCTGGCGCTGGCAGCGGTGTTCCCGCTGCTGCTGGTGCGCTCGCTGCGCTTTCGCATGGCCAATTCCAGCTACCGTGGCTTGCGCTTTGCCTTCACCGGCGGCGACGCCCTGGCTTACAAGGTCTTCCTGCTCTGGCCCGTGCTGAGCGTGTTCACGCTGTATGCGCTGGCGCCGCTGGCGCATCAGCGCTTCAAGCAGTACCAGCATGACAACACCCGCTTCGGCACGGCGCCCTTTGGTATTGACGCCACCGCGGGCGACTTCTATGGCGTCTATCTGCGCGCCTTTGGCATGATGCTGGCCGTGGTGGCGGTGACGTCGATTGCCGGCGCTTTGCTTGGCAACGCGATAGGCGTGGCGCATGGCGCGCCGTTCCTGGCCATTGGCATGGCCGTGATCGGCTTCTACGTGGCGCTGATGGCGGTCGGCCCGTTCTTCATGGCCCGCCTGCAGAACCTGGTGTGGAACCACACCACGCTGGCGCCGCACGCGTTTCGCAGCGAGGTCAAGGCGAGCCGGCTGTTCTTTATCTTCGCAACCAACATGATCGCCAATGTGCTGACGCTGGGGCTGTTCATGCCGTTCGCGCGGGTGCGTTCGATGCGCTACCGTATCGAGTGCATGACCATGCTCGCAGCCGGGCCGCTGGATGCCTTCGTGGCCGGCGAGACGCAGCAGGTCGGGGCGCTGGGCGATGCCGCGGTGGACTGGTACGACATCGACATCGCACTCTGAGCGCGCCGGGCACCTTGATACCCCCTGGCCGCCATGATCATTCTTACCACCCGGTTCACTCCGATCCCAGGACCCTGATGCAGGCTTCTGCCCAAGCACCGGCCGCCGCCGCGGTTGCGGCCACTTACTTCGACGGCCGCTCGTCGCGCGCCCATGCGTGCTTGCTATCGATCGAAGGGCGCGACGCGGTGTTGCGCGAAGCGGATGGCTCGGTGCTGCGCCGCGCGCCGCTGGCGGCGTTGCGCGTTTCCGAGCGGGTCAGGCGCGCGCCGCGCCTGGTGACGTTTGCCGACGGCGCCTTCTGCGAGGTCACGGACCACGCCGGCTTTGCCGCGCTGCTGGCGGCCAGCGGCCACCGGGAGGGCTGGGTGGTGAGGGCGCAGAACAGCTGGCGGCTGGCGGCGCTGTCCGTGCTGGGTCTGGCCGCGGTGCTGGTGGCGGGATATTTCGTGGTGTTGCCGTGGGGCGCCGGCGTGGTGGCGCGCAGCGTGCCGGCTGCGCTGGAGGCGCGGATTGGCGAAGCCACGCTGGGCAGCATCGACGGCGGCCTGCTCAAGCCCTCGGCCCTGCCGGTGGCGGAGCAGGAGCGCATTCGCGCCGGCTTCGCCGCGCTCAGGCGCCCGCCCGATCCGGACCACCAGTACCGCATCCTCTTTCGCCGGGGCGGCCAGCTCGGGGCCAATGCGTTGGCCTTGCCGGGCGGCACCATCGTGGTGACCGACGAACTCGTGAAGCTGGCCGGCCCGGGCGCCGGCCTGATGGGCGTGCTGGCTCACGAGGCGGGCCACGTGGCCCAGCGCCATGGCCTGCAGCAGGTGCTCCAGGCCTCGGCCGTGGGTGCGCTGGCGGCGTATTTCTTCGGCGATTATTCCAGTGTGCTGGCGGGGGTGCCCGCCGCCATCCTGACCCTGCGCTATTCACGCGAGCACGAGCGCGACGCGGATGCGTACGCGGTGGAGGTCATGCAGGAGAACCGGCTGCCCGTGTCGGCGTTCGCCGACGTGCTGCAAGCGCTGGAGTCCGCGCATGAGCAGCAGGCGGAGGACGAGGCCGCCAAGGCCGGGTCCGGAGGGCAGGGCGGCGCGTCGGCCGCCTCCGCCGAGCGGGAAACCAAGCGGGAGCGGCGCAGCCGCCGCGCCGCGGAGGATGCCGGCAACGACGACGATGGCGGCAGCTTCTTCTCCACCCATCCGTTGACGCGAGAACGGATCGAAGCGCTGCGCGCGGCGGGGCGCTAGTCCCCGGACGAAGCCGCCACCTGGCCTTGCAGCCAGCTGTGAAACTGCAGGATCGCCTTCTCGCGCGGATTGCCTTCGCGCCAGGTGACCCAGTAGTGCAGGCTGGACGGGATGCTAGTGGTGCCAAGCTGCACCAGTTCGCCGCTGGCGAGGTAATCGTGGGCCAGTTGCAGGCGGGCCGTGGCCACGCCAAGGCCCGCCACCGCCGATTGCAGCATCATGCCCGCGTCCTGGAAGATCGGCCCGCGCTCGGGTTCGGTGCCAGGCAGGCCGGCGCTTTCCAGCCAGTCGCGCCAGGGCCGCAGGGCGAAGCGCAGCATCGGCAGGCGCGGCAGGTCGGCCAGCGTGAAGCCGGGATAGCGCGCCAGCAGCGCCGGGCTGGCGACGGCGATCACATGGTCCTCGATCAGGTTGTGGCAGGCAAAGCCGGGCAGGTCCACGCGCTGGTGCCAGATGCCCACGTCCACCGAGTACGGATCGGGCGGCGTGATCTCGGCGTGTAGCCGCAGGTGCAGGTCGAGTCCCGGCTGCGCCGCATGCAGGCTCGGCAAGCGGCGGATCAGCCAGGCGTTGGCGAGATCGGCCATGACGCTGACCTCCAGCCGCACTACCTGCGGGGCGCCGCCATTGCTGGCCTCGCGCAGCCCGTCTTCCAGTTCGCCAAGCCCGTCGCGCACGCGCTGCGCCAGCCGCGCGCCCACATTGGTGGGCATCATCAGGTGGCCGGTGCGCTGGAACAGCTTGGTACCCAGGTTGTCTTCCAGCGCGCGGATATGATGGCTGATGGCGCTGTGGGTCAGCGCAAGCTCCTCCGCCGCGCGCGAGAAACTGCGGTGGCGCGCCGCTGACTCGAGCGCGCGCAAGGCCTGCAGCGCGGGCAGGTGAGGCAGGCGCTGGGCGCGGTGCGGCTCGGGCGGCGGGGCCAGTCCGGCGGGTTCGTCGTGCCCGGCGGGCTGGACCGGCAGGCCGGCCTGGGAGGCTTTTGGGTGTTTGGAGGTCATTGCCGTCAAATTCTACTCACAATTGCGGCGGGTATCTTTCGTTGGTGTTGCGCCGGGCGACTGGCGACAATGCAGACATGACTTCTGCTTCCTCATCCTCCTCTTCCGCCTCTTCCGCCTCTTCTGCCACCACGCGGGCTAGCGCTCCCCCGTTAGCCGCCGCACGCTGGCGCGTGCTGTGCATTTTTTCGCTCGGTTTCCTGGTTTCCTATATCTTCCGGGGCGTCAACCTAGGCTTCGCGCCCCACCTGACCCGCGAGATGGGCCTGGGTGCAGCCGATCTGGGCCTGCTGACCAGCTTCTATTTCCTGGGTTTCGCCTGTGCCCAGTTGCCGGCCGGGCTGCTGCTCGACCGTTTCGGCCCGCGCCGTACCGAGGCCGCGTTGCTGCTGGCTGCCGTGGCGGGTGCCTTGGTATTCGCCTCCGCGCCCAATATGGCGGCGCTGGCGGCAGGGCGCCTGATGATCGGGGTTGGCGTTTCGGTTTGCCTGGGCGCCGCCATCCAGGCCCTGTCGATCTGGTTCCCGCTGTCGCGCATGCCCTTGCTCAATGGCGTGGTGATGGCGATTGGCGGCCTCGGCGCCGTAGTGGTCGGCGCGCCGCTGGCTTGGCTGCTGTCCTGGACCGACTGGCGCACGGTCAGCTACGGCCTGGCCGCGCTGACGCTGGCCATGGCAGCGCTGCTGTGGTTCGGCGCCCCCGATACCAGCCGCGCCGGCAAGCAGCGCCTGGCGGATCAGTTGCGCGGCACCTGGCAGGTGTTCCGCAATGAGCGCTTCCTGCGCGTGGTGCCGCTGGCATTGCTTAACCAGGGGGTTTTCCTCGCGGTGCAGACCCTGTGGGTGGGGGCGTTCCTGCGTGACGTGGCCGGCTATTCGCCGGAGCAGAGCGCGCGCCTGGTGTCGGTCATCGGCTTTGCCATGATGGGCGGCTGCGTGTGTGCCGGTTGGGCCGCACGGCATCTGGAGCGCGCCGGCGTGAGCCTGTACACCTTCGCCGGCGCCGGCATGAGCGGGTTCATCGTGATCCAGTGCCTGATCATCGCCGGCGCGCCGCTGCCCCCGGCGCTGACATGGGCGGCCTACGGCGTATTCGGATCGAGCGGCATCCTAGCCTACGCCGTGCTGGCGCGCAGCTTTCCCGATGCACTGATCGGCCGCGCCACCACGGCGCTGACCTTGACCGTGTTCCTGGCGACGTTTGCCTGCCAGGTCGGGGTGGGGCTGGTGCTAGACCTGTGGCCGGCAACGGGCGGCCAATATCCCCGGCAGGCCCATCTCGCGGTATGGTGCGGCCTGGTGGCGCTGCAGGTGGCGGCGGCAATCTGGTATGCGACGGGCCGCAAGCGCGCGGCCGCCGGCCACGCGGCATCGGCGCAATGACCTCTATATAGACAGGCTGGACAGACGCCGCCCCGGCGTCGCGCGCTGGCCCGCAAGGCCATGCTAGTCCATTGGGATGACCCCCCGAAAAGCCGATCCCGGATCGGGACGCCATGACATACAGTGGCTCGAAAGGCTTTCCGGCAGGCTCGGCGGTACCTGACCGGAAGGTGAAAACGGGAAGGGGGTCCCATGAAACTGAGCAATCCGGTTGCTGGCGCCGTGCCGGCGGCCGCCCTGCCAGAAGACATTCGCATGGCAGCGGCTGGCGCACAGGCCTTGCGCTGGCGACGCACCCTCTGCGTCCTGTTTTTCTTCTCCGGATTCCCGGCACTGATCTATCAGCTGGTGTGGCAGCGCGCCCTGTTTCGCATCTTCGGCGTCAATATCGAATCGGTAACGATCGTCGTCACCGCCTTCATGCTGGGGCTGGGACTCGGCAGCCTGGCAGGCGGCTTGTTGTCGAGGCGGCGCGGCCTGGCGCTGCTTCCGCTGCTGGCCGCCATCGAGTTGCTCACCGGCGCCTTCGGCCTGGTGTCGCTCGACGTTTTCGACCGGGTGGGGGCCTTCGCACTGGGCTTGCCGCTGAGCGCGACGGCGGCGCTTGCACTGGCGCTGGTACTGGTGCCGACCTTGTTGATGGGCGCGACGCTGCCGCTGCTCGTCGGCCAGCTTGCCCGCCGGTCCGGCAATGTGGGCAGTTCTGTCGGGCTTCTGTACTACGTCAATACCCTGGGTGCCGGCGCGGCCTGCCTGATTGGCGCTTTCGGGTTGTTCCCTTTTCTCGGCATGCGGGCCACGGTGTACGTGGCAGTTGCCATCAATGTCACGGTGGCGTTGGGGGCCCTGGTGGCGCACTGGCGCGCAGGCGATGGGCGTGATGGTGTTGCGCCCATCGCGCAGCGGGCGGCGGCTGCCGCGCCCGTCCTGCGCTTTGGCGCGGTGCTGGTACTTGCCTGCGCCGGTGGGGCCATCTCGTTGTCGTACGAGATCTTCTTCTTTCGCACGATGTCCTATGCCACCGGGGGCAACGCCTCCGCATTCGCGCTGACCCTTGGCATCTTCCTGATCGGTATTGCATCGGGAGCGCGCCAGGCCGGGGACTGGTGTAGTGCCGCGGTCGGGCATGGCATGCGCAGGCTGGCTGGCGGGATGCTCACGGCCAACCTTGCGGGTCTGCTGTTCCTGCCCCTGCTGGCGCATCTCGCCGTGCCCGGGATCGTGTTGCTCTGCGCCATGTTGCTGGTTGTGTTTCTGGTCGCGCGAGGCTGGGGCGCGCTGCTGCCGTGTCTGGCCCATTGGGGTGTCGCGGCCGACCACCGGGCGGGCATGCGCACCGCACTGTTGTATCTCGCGAACATCGTCGGCTCCGCCTCAGGCAGCATACTGACCGGCTTCATCCTGATGGAGCATATCAGCCTGGTTGGCATTGGCGTGGCGCTGGTATGCGCCGGGCTTTCATGCGCCGTCCTGCTGAACGCATGGCTGCCGTTGTCGCGGCAGACGCGGCGCTGGCATGCGGGCGCTGCCGCCGCGCTGTGGGTGCTGGCCGTGGTGGCGCTGCCGGTGTCGAGCCGCGGCGTGCTCGAGGCGCTGCTGTGGAAGGATGCGCCGGACCCCAAGGGACCGTTTGCCCACGTGATCGAGAATCGCAGCGGCATCATCGCTGTGGACCGCGAGGGCGCCGTGTACGGCGGCGGGATGTATGACGGCCGTTTCAATGTCGACCTGCGGAATGACACCAACGGCATCATCCGGCCCTATGCACTGAACCTGTTCCAGCCGCACTCGCGCGATGTTCTGATGATTGGCCTCTCGTCCGGTTCGTGGGCGCAGGTGATCGCCAACAATCCCGAGGTGCGCTCGCTCACCATCGTGGAGATCAACCCTGGTTATGTCGACCTGGTGGCGCGCATGCCGGCCGAGGCCTCCGTGCTCAGCAATCCCAAGGTGCGGATCGTGACCGACGACGGGCGCCGATGGCTGCGCATGCATCCCGAACGGCGCTTCGATGCCATCGTGTCGAACACGACCTGGCACTTCAGGGCCAATACCACCAATCTATTGTCCATGGAATTCCTTCGCCTGGCCGACGCGCATCTGGCTCCGGGGGGCGTCCTCTACTACAACACCACCGATTCGCCGCGGGTCCAGCGCACGGCTTGCCTGGCATTCCCGCACGGCGCCCGTTTCAAGAACCACGTCGTAGTATCGCGTGCGCCGCTGGCATGGGATTTCGAGCACTGGCGCAAGACGCTGGCCGCCTATCGCATCGACGGCCGCCCGGTGCTCGACGCAGGCGGCGGCCACGATCGCCGCATCGTGGATGGCATGCTGGGCGAGTGGAAAGCTGCCCAGGACAGCGGTGAGGCTGGGCGCTCCAATGTGATAGAGGGATGCCCGGGCATCCTGGCTCGCACGGCAGGGCTGCCGGTGGTTACCGATGACAACATGGGCAGCGAGTGGCGTCATTTGATGGGGCTTGATTGAGGACCGCCTAATCGGCGGTGCCGCACGCTGGCCGGCACGGGGAGGCAGCATGACATCGGATAGCAGGCTCTGGACGCGGGGCGATACGATAAGGTGGGGACTGGTCCTGCTGTTGCTGGCCGTCGAAGCGCTGTGGCTGAAAAGCAGCGGCAGGACAATCGGCGCGCAGGGGCTCGAGGGGCGGTTGCAAGCCTTCGCCGCGCTTGGCGCGATAAGCGGCTTCCTCGTCCTTGTGGCCAGCCGCCAGTCATCGCGCAGGCTGCGCATCGGTGAACTGGCCGTGGCGATGCACAGCCTTTGCTGGCTGACGGTGTTCATGAGCAGCATGTGCGTGCTTTCGTATTTGCTGGTCACGCTGGCGCCGCCGCTGATCGATGGCCAGCTTGCCGCCACGGATGCCGCGCTGGGTTTCCACTGGCCGGCCGTGCATGCCTGGGTACGTGCGCGGACCGAGCTGAGCGAAGCGCTGGACTGGTGCTACAACTCGGGTCGGATGGAGCTGTTTCTGGTTCCGTTGGCGATCGCCTTGTTTGGCCCTGTAGCCAGCTTGCGGGAGTTCCTGTCCGGCCTGTTCATCTCGTTGTCACTGGTGCTGCTCGTGTCGACGCCGTTCCCGGCAAGCGGCGCTTATCACTATTTCGGTGGCGTGTCGGCGGCGGAGCTGGCGCAGACGTCCCACTTCATTCCCCTGCGCGACGGCACGCTGCGTGTGTTCGATCTTGAAGCGGCGCAGGGCCTGGTTTCGATGCCATCGTTTCACACGGTCATGGGGCTGCTGTTCATCCAGGCGATGTGGTGGTCACGCCTGGCGCTGATCGTGGTGTTGCCGTTCAATGTCGTGATGATCCTGTCCACGCCGACCCAGGGAGGCCACTACCTGGCCGACGTACTGGCAGGCGTGGCCGTGTGGGCGATCACGGCGGCGCTGGTGCGCGCGTTGCGGCGCGCAGGCAATCCACTGCAGTGGGTTGCGGCAATACCGCTCGTGCCTGCAGGCAGGTTCGGGCGGGCGCGCTGAGCGGGATGCGCCGCGGCGCCCGCTTCATCGCGCCGCGCGCTACAGCATGACCGGCCGGTCGTCGAGTTCGTTGGGATTGGGCCGGTCGCCCGCGGGGAAATGCACAGCCAGCAGCTGATGGATCTTCTCCACCGCCGCCAGCACAGGCCTGACCGACAGCTCCCGCGCCAGCCCGCTCGCCAGCTCGTCGCAGATCGCGCGCCAGGTATCCGGGCCCACACGGGCATCGATGCCGCGGTCGGCCAGAAGTTCGACCGCGTGATCGGCCAGGTTGATATACAGCAGCACGCCGGTATGGCCTTCGGTGTTCCACACCTCCAGCGCACCGAACAAGGCGCGTGCGCGCTCGCGCGGGCTGACGCCCGAGAAGGCTAGCCCCACGGGCAGGCTGGATTCGATTACCACCCGCACTTCGCCACGATGCTGCCGTTCGCCGGCGCGTACCGCCTGCTGCAACTGTTGCTGGGCTTCGGCGGGGAAGTGCTTGCTGGCGGCACCGGGGCGCGTGCCCAGGTGGCGCAGTGCGCGTTTGAAATGGGGCATATGCCGTTACCAGTTGCCGGAGGCGCCGCCTCCGTCGAAGCCACCACCGCCGCCGCCACCGAAGCCGCCACCACCACCACCGCCTCCGCCTCCGCCTCCGAATCCACCGCCGCCGCCACGTCCCCAGCCGCCGCCCCCGAGACCGCCAAGGGTGCCGCCCAGTCCGCCGGCCGCAGCATCCCAGCCGCGCCCGCGCGTCACGATGCGCGAGCCGCCCGAGCGCCGTGCCGCGGAGATAAAGAAGAACAGGATGATGGCAAGCGGGAACAGCACCGGCAGCCAGTCGGTCCACGAGCCGCTCTGGGCCGGCTTGCCACCGGCCTGCGGGCCCGGCAGGGCCTCCTTGTCGATGGTGGCCTGGATGGCCGATACGCCGGCCGCGATGCCGCCGTAGAAATCGTTCTGGCGGAAATGCGGCGCCATCACGTCTTGCAGGATGCGCTTGGACATCGCGTCGGTGAGCGAGCCCTGCACGCCGCGTCCCACCTCCAGGCGCATCTTGCGCAGACCGGGCGGATTGTCCTTGGCGATCAGCAGGATCACGCCATCGTCGATGCCTTTGCGCCCGGCGCGCCAGGCGTCGGCCACGCGGATGCTGTAGGCGTCGATCGGCTCGGGCTCGGTGGTCGGCACCATCAGCACGAAGATCTGGCTGCCGCGCTGCTGCTCGTACTCGGCCAGCACGTTCTCCAGCGCGCCGCGCTGGCTGGCGCTCAGCGTGCCGGTGAGGTCGGTGACCCGCTGCGTGAGCGGCGGCACCACCACGAAGCCGTCGCCGGCGGCCATGGCGGGCGGCGCCAGCAGCGCGCCCAGCCACAGCATCAGCGCCAGCATGGCGGCCGTCCAGCCACTGCGCTCAGGGAGATGCGGCATAGCCATCGGTCCGTATCAGAACTTCACCGCCGGCGGCGCTGAGATGGCTTTCTCGTTTTCCACCGAGAACGACGGCTTGACCGGGTACTTGAAGACCATCGCGGTCAGGTTGGTGGGGAAGCTGCGCGCCAGGATGTTGTAGTCGCGCACCGCGGCGATGTAGCGCTGGCGCGCCACCGTGATGCGGTTCTCCGTCCCTTCGAGCTGCGACTGCAGGTCGCGGAAGGAGGCATCGGCCTTGAGCTGCGGATAGTTTTCCGACACCGCGAGCAGGCGCGACAACGCGCCGCTCAGCTCGCCCTGGGCCTGCTGGAAGCGCTTGAACGCTTCAGGATCGTTGAGCGTCTCGGGCGAGACCTGGATGCTGGTAGCCGCGGCGCGGGCCTTGGTGACCGCCTCGAGCGTCTCGCGCTCATGCGTGGCGTAGCCCTTGACGGTGTTGACCAGGTTGGGGATCAGGTCGGCGCGGCGCTGGTACTGGTTGATCACCTCGCCCCAGGCCGCCTTGACGGCCTCGTCCTTGGTCTGGAAGTCGTTGTAGCCGCAGGCGGACAACAGGCTCGCGCACAAGGCCAGCATGAGCCAGCGCAAGACGGACTGCCCGGAGGACAGGGACAGGGGAAGGGATGCGCGCATCGAGGACTCCGGAATTCGTGGAATTACCAGTGTAGCGCAGGGGCCGGCTGGGCAATCAAAATGACTTGGGGGTGGCTTGACGGCGGCATGGCCAGACGGGTAGATTGTCGTCTCTGCCGTGGTTGCGACGGCGGTGTCCGCCGGGCGCCGTGCCGCATCACCATCCAGCCCGAACCTGCAATGCGCGCCTTTTCGATGATTTCCGCTCCTGCTTCCGCTGCCTCGCAGCGGCAGGTGCCGGCGCGCGCCAAAGCCAAAAAACAGCCGCTCGTCTGACCGGGGCGCTGTTCCGTCAGATGAGCGACGGAACGGCACCTGCGCACAGGCGTACAGGGGGCGAGGCCAGGTTCATGCTTTCCCACTGCCCACGCGGGCTCATCTGCCACCCGGCGCACTTCTGCACGGTTTTATTGACCGGTCGCACAGGAGTGATCCGATGCAAGCAGTTCAACAAGCACAGCAGCAAGCACAACAAGTATTTTCTGGAATCTGGCTGCCGCTGGTGACGCCGTTTGCCGGCGGCGCCGTCGATCATGGCGCGCTGGCCCGGCTAGTGGCGCGCTATGCCGGTAGCGGCATCGCTGGCTTCGTGGTGTGTGGCAGCACCGGAGAGGCGGCTGCCCTCGACGAAGCGGAGCAACTGGCCGTGCTCGACACCGTGCTGTCCGGCGCCGGCGCCTTGCCGGTGATCATGGGCGTGGCGGGCAGCCAGTTGAAGCAGGTGCAGGTGCGCGTGCGCCGCCTTGCCGAGCGGCCGCTGGCCGGGCTGCTCGCGCCCGCGCCTTACTACGTCCGCCCGTCGCAGGCGGGCCTGCTGGACTATTTCCATGCGCTGGCCGACAGCGCCGCCGCGCCGCTGGTGCTGTACGACATTCCCTACCGGACCGGCGTGAAGCTGGAGACGGAAACCATCCTGGCGCTGGCCACCCATCCGAATATCCGTGCCATCAAGGACTGCGGCGGGGACTACCACGGCACGCAGTCCGTGATTGCGGACGGACGCCTCGCCGTGCTGGCGGGCGAGGATCACCAGGTGCTGGGTACGCTGTGCCTGGGCGGCACGGGCGCGATCATCGCGTCGGCCCACCTATATCCGGAACTGTTCGCGGCGCTGGCCAGGGCAGTGGCCGGGCAGCGGCTGGACCCGGCGCGCCGGATCTTCCATGCCTTGATGCCGATGATCCGCCTGCTGTTCACGGAGCCCAATCCGGGTCCGCTCAAGGCCATGCTGACGCGGGAGGGATGGCTGCGCGATGAGTTGCGCGCGCCGATGACCCCCGCCAGCGCAGGGCTGCAGGCGGCACTGGCGCAGGCCTGCGAGCAGATCGGGGCGGCTGCGCCCGATCTGCTCGGCTGAGCCGCGCCCAGCCCCAGGGCGGGGCGGTCGCGGCCGGCGAACCCTCAGGCCGCGAAGGCCTTGCGGGCGGCGTCGATGGTGGCGGCCAGGATGGCGTCGTCGTGCTGCGCCGAGACGAAGCCCGCCTCGTAGGCGGACGGCGCCAGGTAGACGCCTGTATCCAGCATGGCGTGGAAGAAGCGGTTGAAGCGGGCCGTATCGCACTGCGTGACTTCGGCGAAGCTGCCCGGCACGCCCTCGCGGAAGTACAGGCCGAACATGCCGCCGATGGCGTCCGCGGCGAACGGCACGCCGGCTTCGCGGGCAGCCGCGGCCAGTCCGTCGGCCAGCTTGCGGGTTTGCGCGGCGAGCCGGTCATGGAAGCCCGGCGCCTGGATCAGCTTGAGCGTGGTCAGCCCGGCCGCCACCGCCAGCGGGTTGCCCGATAGCGTGCCGGCCTGGTACACGCCGCCCAGCGGCGCCAGGCAGGCCATGATGTCGCGCCGGCCGCCAAAGGCCGCCGCCGGCATGCCGCCGCCGATCACCTTGCCCAGGCAGGTCATGTCCGGCGTGATGCCGTAGTGCGCCTGCGCGCCGCCCAGCGCCACGCGGAAGCCGGTCATCACCTCGTCGAAGATCAGCACCGCGCCGTACTTGGTGCACAGCGAGCGCATCGCTTGCAGGAAGGCATCGCTGGCGCGCACCAGGTTCATATTGCCGGCCACCGGCTCCACGATCACCGCGGCGATTTCGTCGGCATGCTTGATAAAGGCTTGCTCCAGCTGCTCGACGTTGTTGTATTCCAGCACCATGGTGTGCTTGGTCACGTCGGCGGGCACGCCGGCCGAGGAGGGCGCGTTCTTGGTGGTGTCGGCAAAGGTCAGCAGGCCGGACCCCGCCTTGACCAGCAGGCTGTCGGCGTGGCCGTGGTAGCAGCCCTCGAACTTGACGATCAGGTCGCGCTTGGCAAAGCCGCGCGCCAGGCGCAGCGCGCTCATGGTGGCCTCGGTGCCGGAGGAAACCAGCCGCACCTGCTCGATCGACGGCACCAGCTTGCAGATTTCCTCGGCCATCTCGATTTCGGCTTCGGTCGGCGCCCCAAAGGAGAAGCTGAGACCAGCGGTCTCCTGCACCGCGCGCACCACCTCGGGGTGGGCGTGGCCGACGATCATCGGGCCCCAGGAGCCGATATAGTCGATGTAGCGCTGGCCATCGGCGTCCCACATGTAAGCGCCCTCGGCGCGCGTGATGAAGCGGGGGGTGCCGCCCACCGAGCGAAAGGCGCGCACGGGCGAATTGACGCCGCCCGGAATGGTTTGCTGTGCGCGGTCGAAGAGCTGCTGGTTACGAGACATGGCTTTGCGTGAAATCAAAAGCGGGAGAAACGCGTTCTATCAGGCAGCAAGTTACGTGGAAAATGCCGGCAAAAGAGTCGAAATGCGAGGCATTTGCCGGGTAACGTGCGCGAACACGGCGTATTTGGCCCGAATCGTACTTGCCCTGCTGGCGCCGGCGGCGCCGATTCGGTACCATCTGGCCCTGAATTTTAATGGAGAGTGACTGTACCGTTATGGAATACAAGACCTGGATGTGCCTGATCTGCGGGTGGATTTACGACGAGGCCACCGGCGCGCCCGAAGACGGCATTGCCCCCGGCACCAAATGGGAAGACGTGCCCATCAACTGGACCTGCCCGGAATGTGGCGCGCGCAAGGAAGATTTCGAGATGGTGGCCCTGTAAAGCTGCCGCATCGTACCGCGCAAGCCGTTCGTCGCCCGCCAGGTCAGGCCGGCCGGCGTGATTTGGCAATGCGGGGGCATGACGCGGCCGTGACGAACGCCGCCGGCCCGCCGTAGCGCGTCGCGTCAATGCGACAGATCGGGCGGGGCTGCCCCGGTTTCCGGATTGACGGCCCCACGGCGACTTGTCACACTCTGTTTCAAATTTGAAAATCCATCCCTTAGGGGGGTGGACCTTGGCAGGCGCGGGTACCACGCGCCGCCGTTTGCCGCGTACCGGGTCACCGGTCCGGCGCGTTTTCGGGAATCAAATCGTTTTTGTTTCGGGGGTCCGTCGGGGCAGGCAGCTGCGCCGCGCGGAAGTTCTCAAGTGAATGCCGGCGCTTTCCCCCTGGGAAGCACGCTGGTCGCGGGAACGAGATGCGGGTCGCTCAACTACAAGAAAGCATTCGGGTCAACGCCGAGGTCAGCGGCGCGGTCGAAACTGGCGTCAGCGCCAGCGGCGTTGCTGCGCCTGCGCCGGCGCGCCGCAAGGTGCTCGTCATCGACGATTCCAGCACCATCCGCCGCACCGCCGAGATCTTCCTGTCCCAGGCAGGCTGCCAGGTGCTGCTCGCCGAAGACGGCTTCGAGGCACTCGCCAAGGTCGGCGACATGCATCCGGACCTGATCTTCTGCGACATCCTGATGCCGCGCCTGGATGGCTACCAGACCTGCGCCCTGATCAAGAAAAGCCCCCGATTCCATGCCATCCCGGTGATCATGCTGTCCTCCCGCGACGGCGTGTTCGACCGCTCGCGCGGCCGCCTGGTCGGCGCGCAAGACCATCTCGCCAAGCCGTTTACCCGCGAGTCGCTGCTGCTGGCGGTCGATGCCTGCGTGCCGCGCGCCGCCGCCGTGGCCAGCCCCTTGCCGGCTTGAGCGCATATCAAGGCGCATATCAAGGAATATTCATGACTATCAGCAAAATCCTTATCGTTGACGACTCCCCGACCGAAGCCCTGTTCATGTCCGACCTGCTCGGCAAGAAGGGTTTCAAGGTGTCGGTGGCCGGCAATAGCGACCAGGCCTTCGCCCGGCTCGAGAAGGAAGCCTTCGACCTGATCCTGATGGACGTGGTGATGCCTGGCCAGAACGGCTACCAGGCGACCCGCGCGATCAAGCGCGACGACCGCTTCAAGGACATTCCCGTGATCATGTGCACCAGCAAGGGCCTGGACACCGACCGCATCTGGGGCATGCGCCAGGGCGCGGCAGACTACATCGTCAAGCCGGTCGACGGCGAAGAACTGCTCACCAAGATCGCCGCGCTGACCCACTGAGCCAGGCGCCGATCCTGCACCCGCTCCCTCCCTACGCCTATCATCCGGACCTAGACCATGAACGCGCCGCGCCAGGACCTCCGTGCCCGCCAGACCCGGCTGCAGGACTACCAGGCCATGCTGGCCCGCCGCCTGCGCGAGGCGCGCAACCTGCCGGCGGTGGACAGCTACCTGGGTTTGCAGGTAGGCCAGCGGCACTGGCTGCTGCCGTTGCCGCAGACGGGCGAGGTGCTGGAGATGCGCCAGCCCAGCCGCGTGCCGCTGACGCAGTCCTGGTACACGGGACTGGTGAATGCACGCGGCAGCCTGCTGGGCGTGATCGATTTCGGCCTGTTCTGCGGCGAGGGAGCCACCGCGCTGCAGCCGGGCAGCAAGATCGTGGTGCTGTCGCGCCAGGTGGAGCGCGCTTGCGGCATTCTTGCCACGCGCGTGATCGGGCTGCGTCATGCAGGCGACCTGTCCTTGCCGGCGGAGTCCGCGGACCGGGCGCCGGCTCGGCAGGAGGCGGCGCCGGAGTGGGAGGGCGCCCGTTTTGCCGACCGCGACGGGCGTGACTGGCAGGTGCTCGACGTGCGCAGGTTGCTGGCGTCTCCGGCCTTCCTGCAGGTGGGCCGGCAGGCCGCCTGAGCGTCGCGCGGGCATGCCCGCTGCAACAAATCAAAATCGAAAAATAACGGACAGAGGGTGCTATGGGCTTCAAGATGTTCAACCTGGGTCGCCAGGCACAGGTGGTCAGTGCCGCCGAACCGGCGGTGAATGCCGCCGCCGCGCCTGGCACGCGTAGCACCCCGGCCCGGCGGTTCTCGGACAGGCTTTCCCGCCTCCCGTTTGCCAGCCAGCAACGCGCGCTGACCGCGGGCGTGGTGCTGTCGCTGACCGCCCTGCTGGCCTCGGTGTATTTCGACAACCGTGAAGCCAACAACGGCGCCGCGCAGATCGAGATCGCGGGCGACATGCTGATGCACTCCCAGCGCCTGGCCAAGGCGGTGCCGGTGGCCCTGCTGGGCAATGCGCAGGCCTTCACGCAGCTGCGCCAGTCCAAGAGCGAACTCGCCGGCGACTTGCAGGCGCTGCAAAACGGCAGCGACGCCAAGCACGTGCGTGCCACCGGCGGGGCGGCCGCGCCGTTGCTGGAAAAGGCCATGGAGTCCTGGCAGCGCACCGAGAAGAGCGCTGGCGACGTACTGGCCCAGCAGCCAACCCTGACCACCATCGGCCAGACCCTGCAGATCTTCAACGCTTCCAACCCGGAACTGCTGGAAAGCGCCGAGCAGGTGGCGGCGATCAAGCTGCAGAGCGGCGCCAATGCGCGCGAGGTGGCTGCCTCCGCGCAGCTGGTGATGCTGACGCAGCGCCTGGGCAAGAACCTCAACGAGTTCCTGGCGGGCGAAGGCGTCAATCCGGAAACCGCGTTCCTGCTGGGCAAGGACACCAATACCTTCCGCGAAACCCTGGACGGGCTGATGAACGGCAGCGAAGCGCTGCGCTTGTCCGCCGCCGGCGATGCAGAGACCCGCGGCTACCTGCAGCTGCTGTCGCAGCGGTTCGACGCGGTGCAGAAGACCACCCAGACCATTCTGCAGAACCTGCCCGGCCTGATCGCCGCCAAGCGCGCCCAGCAGCAGATCTTCAATGACAACGAGGCGCTGCGCGGCGAACTGTCCGCGCTGCAGGCAGCCTATGCCGAAGGCGCGCGCGTGCGCCCGCTGACGCTGGGCGCCACCGTCGTCTCGGCCTTGCTCACGCTGCTGTTCCTGGCTGGCCTGGCCGCGCTGTACCTGCGCGACTCCCGCGCCCGTACCCTCGAAGCGGAGGCCCGCGAACGCGAGGCGGAAGCCCGCCGCCTGGACGAAAAGCGCAACAACGACGCTACCCAGAAGGCCATTCTGCAGCTGATGAACGAACTGCAGGACATCGCCGACGGGGACCTGACCAAGCAGGCCACCGTGACCGAGGACATCACCGGCGCCATCGCCGACTCGGTGAACTACACGGTGGAGGAACTGCGCGAACTGGTGGGCCGCGTGCAGCAGACCGCCGGCGAGGTGACGCAGGCATCGAGCCAGGTGCAGGACACCTCGACCGAGCTGGTCGCGGCGTCGGAAGAGCAATCGCGCCAGATCCGCCAGACCGGCGAATCGGTGGTGGAGATGGCGGATCGCATCACGCAGGTGTCGCGCGGCGCGGCGGAATCCGCCAACGTGGCGCGCGCCTCGCTGGCCGCGGCCGAGCAGGGCCAGCACGCGGTGCAGAACGCCATCGTCGGCATGAACGACATCCGCGAGCAGATCCAGGACACCTCCAAACGCATCAAGCGCCTGGGCGAATCGTCGCAGGAGATCGGCGAAATCGTCGAACTGATTTCCGACATTACCGAGCAGACCAACGTGCTGGCGCTCAACGCCGCCATTCAGGCCGCATCGGCTGGCGAAGCCGGGCGCGGCTTCTCGGTGGTGGCCGAGGAAGTGCAGCGCCTGGCCGAGCGCTCCGGCGAGGCAACCAAGCAGATCGGCGCGCTGATCCGCACCATCCAGACCGATACGCAGGATGCGGTGCACGCCATGGAGCGCAGCACGCAAGGCGTGGTGGAAGGGGCCAAGCTGTCCGACAATGCCGGCGCCGCGCTGGTGGAGATCGGCCGCGTGTCGCGCCAGCTCGCCGAGCTGATCGAGCAGATTTCGCAGACCACCTCGCACGAGGCGGGGCTCGCCACCGCGGTGGCTCGCAATATCGAAGGCATCTTGCATGTGACCGAGCAGACTTCCTCGGGCACGCGGCAGACCGCACTGTCGGTGCGCCAGCTGACTCTGCTGACCGAAGAGCTGCGCAACTCCGTGCTGCGATTCAAGATCGCCTGACGGGTTACGCAAGGGCCGCGCGAGCGGGCCACGGGCCGGCGCCACCGCATTGGACGCATTGGAAGCAGTCATGTCATTGAATTTCCCTGTCTCGCGCGAGGCCGCCGGCTCCGATCCGGCCGTGCAGGATCCACTGGCGCCGATGCCCTTTGCGGCACGGGACCTGTCCGTCGCTCCGCCCGCCGCCCCGGTAGCGCGCGACCTTTCCGTGCTGGCCTGGCTGGCGCCGAGCCTGCGCGCCGCGCTGGACGATGCCGCGGCCGAACTGGGTCATTACGTCGATGAAGTGCAGCAGGCGCCCGAAGCGCTGGGCGCGCGGGACACCACCTCGCTGCGCCTGGCGGGGCAGCATCTGCACCAGGCCGCGGGCGCCGTGCATATCGTTGGCCTGCGCGGTGTCGATCCGTATTGCCAGGCGTTGCGCCGGCTGCTGGAAGGCATCGACGGCGGGGCAGTCGCCGCCGACGCCCAGACCTTGGCCGCCTTCCGCCTTGGCGTGCAGGCGCTGGCCGAGTACGTCGATGACCTGATGGTCGGCGACGATGAAGATCCGGTGCGGCTGTTTTGCTCCTATGCCGACGTGCTGGGCCGGCTCGGCGAGGACCGCGTGCACCCTGCCGACCTGTGGGTCGACGAACTGCAGATGCTGCCCGGCATCCTGCTGCCGACGCGCATGGCCTCCACCGTGACGCGCGCGCGCCAGCGTTTCGAGGGCGCCTTGCTCAAGGCGCTGCGCCTGCCGGTGCCATGCTCCGAACCCAGCCTGTTGCGCGAAGCGTATCTGCCGCTGGAATCCGCGCTGGAAGACGTGCGCGCGAGCGAACAGGAGCTGCGCCGCGCCACCGATCACCCGGACCGCGGCGTGTGGCACGTGCTGGCGCTGGTGTTTGGCGCGCTGGCCCACGGCCTGCTGCCGTCGGACCTGCTGGCCAAGCGGCTGGCGGGGCGTGCGCATCTGCTGCTGCGCCAGTACCTGCAGGGCCAGGTGCGGGTGCCCCAGGCGCTGCTCAACGATGCCGTGTATTTGCTGGTCACCACGAGCAGGATGCCGGCCGCCAGCGAGCCGGAGAGCGCGGCCGTGCTGGTGCTGCGCTCTGCCATCCGCGAGTGCATGCAAGCCTTCCGCATCGACGCGGCGCATGCGTCGGCGCATGCCGATTTCCGCGTGCGCTACTACGGCTGGCTCGACCCGATCGATACGCACAACCTGCAGCAGGCGGCCGCCGCGCTCGAACGGGCGGCGGGCGCCGGCGCGGAATACATTGAATGGCAAAACGCGCTGGCGGTGCTGGCCGAAGCCGCGCAGCCGCTGGCCCAGCCGGCGTTGCAGCGCTGCCTGGATGCCGCCGCGCACCCTGCGCTGCAGGTCCGTTCCGGCGATGACAATCTTGGCGGCATCGGCGCCATCGCGCTGTTCCTGGGGCGTGCGCTTGCCTTGCCGTGGCGTGTGCATGGCAGCACCGGCCATGCCGCGGCGGCTGAATTCGCGCACCGTTGCGATGAACTGGCCTCGCATCTCGGCGAGCGCCAGCGCGGCGACCAGGCGACGCCGCCCCCGCGCTGGCTCGCACAGATGGTGGACCAGGCGCGCGCGCAACGCTTGCGCGAGGCCGCGGTCGCGCAGTTGCGCGGCCATCTCGACAGCGGCGAATCGTGGCTCGATGCCTATGACCGCGACGCCGCCCGCGCCGAGGCCGGCGCACACCTGCGCGATGCCGAGCGCGCGTTCGTGGCGCTGGCCGGCACGCTGGAGCAATTGCGCGACGCCGGCGCGCTGCCCGACGCGCTGCGCGCCGACGCGCAGGCGGTAGCGATGGCATTGGAGCGCGTGATGCCAGCCCTGGAGTGGCTCGCTGGCGCCCGCGCCACGCAAGTCCCGGGCGATGCCGCTACCGGTGCGGGCAACGAGGCCCACGCCGCGAGCGAGCGCGCCGCCCGGCTTGCCGCGATCGCCGGCGAACTCGGCGCCGTGCATGCCTTTATCGATGCGCTGGCCTTTGGCCGGAGCCCGGCGGCGGAGGTGCGGGACGAGGCCGCCAAGGCTGACGGCCAGGCCGTGCAAAGCGGCGCCGTCTCCCACGCGGCCCTGCTTGCCAGGGCGCGCGCGGCTGCCAGCGATGCCGTGCGCCACCCGGCCGCCGCCGACGCGCCCGAGGTGAAGACGCTGCGCGCGGCGCTGCAGGCCATGAATGAACAGGCCGCCATCGACGATGCTGCCGCTTTGCGCCGCCAGGCCATCGAAGCCACCACCCAGCTCAATGCCTGGCTGGCCGGTTCCCACGGCGCGGCGGAGCGGCTGGTGGTGGCGCTGGCCGATGCGCTGCCGGCCGGTGCACCGGGCGCACCCGCGATGCCGGCTGCGGCCGGGGATGCGCAGAAGAGCGAGAAGCCCGAGAAGGCAGATGCGGCCGGCATCGATGCCGAACTGCTCGACATTTTCCTCAGCGAATCCGTCGAGGTGCTGGGCGAGGTCGCCAGCGATCTCGACGGCGGTCTGCCGGCGCTGCAGGATGCCGATACCATCAGCCGCCTGCGGCGCGCCTTCCATACGCTGAAGGGTTCCAGCCGGATGGTGGGCCTGCACCGCTATGGCGAGGTGGCCTGGGCCATCGAGCAGGTGATGAATCTGTGGATTGCCGAGGCACGCGCCCCCGCGCAGGCCCTGCTGGACCTGTTGTTGCGCGCCCACCAGGAGCTTGCCGGCTGGGCCCAGGCGCTGCGCGGCGATGCCGAGGCGGTGCACGATGCCGCCGGCCTGCTGGCCGTGGCACAGTCCGTGCGCGCGGGCGAACAGCCGGAGCCGGCATCGGGCCATGACCTTGTGGCGCCACAGTCCCTGGATGCGCAGAGCGGGCAGGTGCAGCAAGGGCAGGCAGAACCGGAACCGGAAACGGAGCCGGAACAGGAGGCACAGGCCGGTCTTCCGGCGGCCGGAGCCGGCGACGATGCCAGCGCCGGGGCGGACGCCAAAGTCATTCCCTTCCGTTTCGCCAGCACGCCCGCGGAGGAAAACGATCACTACAAGCTGATCGGCCCGGTGCGTATCAGCCTGCCGCTGTACAACGTCTACCTGCAGGAAGCCGACGACCTGATCCGCCAGTTCGCCACCGATGTTTCCGAGTGGCGCCACGAAGGCCGGCCCTGCCCGAGCGAGCTGGCATTGCGCGTGGCGCACACGTTGCAAGGCAGCGCGTCCACGGTCGGACTGGAGCCGGTGCGCGCGATTGCCGAGGTGCTGGAGCGCCTGATGCTGCAACTCGGCGCGCACCCGGTGGCGATGCACCCTGGCGACTTCCGCCTGCTGGAGCAGGCGGTCGAGCGCGTGCGCGGCATGTTGCACCAGTTTGCCGCCGGCATCTGGCCGGCCGCCGACGAAGCGCTCTGCCGCAGTCTCGCCGAGTTGGGCGAGCGTGCCATGGTGCGGCCGCGGCTGGCGATGCCGGCGGCGCCGGAGTTGCCGCCCGAGGCGGAGGACGCGCCGGTTGCGCTGTTGTTCGGCAAGCTGGCGCCCGCGGCCAATGCCGGCGCGCTGTACGATGCCGCCATCACGGTATTGGATACGGCGGGTGTGGATGCCGGTCATGCCGATGCGGCCAACACGGGCGAAGCTTCCTTCTTCGCGCATGCCGACACCGGCAGGATCCCGCCGGCGCCCGGCGCCGCGGATGTGCATGAAATCGCGGGCGCTGCGCACCCGCTGGCCGATGAAATGGCTGCGGAAGAATCCCTCGATCCGGCGCTCGTCGAGATTTTCCTGGAAGAGGCGCACGGCAGCCTCCCCGAACTGGGCAAGCTGCTGCGCGGCTGGGAGACGGCGTCCGGCGATGGCCGGCACGCCAGCCACGCTGGCCTGATCCTGCGCGCCTTGCATACGCTCAAGGGCAGTGCGCGCATGGCCGGCGCGATGGCGCTGGGCCAGGCAGCCCACGAGATGGAGACCCTGCTCGACGCCGCCGTGCGCGCGGATCGCGTCGGGCCGGTCTTGTTCGTGCGCCTGTATGCCTGGTACGACCGCATCCTCGCGCATAGCGAGGCGCTGCAGGCTGGCCGCCTGCTGCCGGTGGACGATGCCGACCTGATCAACGCCCTGACCGGGCTGAACAGCGCGCCGGCGGCGCGGGCCCCGGCGGACATGGCCGGCACGCCGGTACCCGCCCAAGATGCACCACAGGATGCCCCGCAAGGTGGTGGCGAGGGCAGCCCGGCGCCGTTGGCGCGTTCCGCCGTACAGCCCTGGCTGCAAGCCGGGCCCGTGCGCCCCGTGGTGCCTGCGCCGGGCGACGCGCTGGCGCCGGCAGCGGACGCCGGCGAACGCCAGCGCGCGCTGGTGCGAGTCCAGGCCCGCACGCTGGATACGCTGATCACCGACGCCGGCGAAGTCGGCGCAACGCGCGCGCGGCTGGAAAGCGAACTGGATGCGATGCGCAGCTACCTGGGCGAACTCAACGACAACGTGGCGCGCTTGCGCGGCCAGTTGCGCGAGATCGAGATCCAGGCGGAGTCGCAGATGGCCTCGCGCATCGCCGACGCCCAGCACAAGCAGGAATTCGATCCGCTCGAGTTCGACCGCTTCACGCGCTTCCAGGAACTGACGCGGATGATGGCCGAGTCGGTCAACGACGTGGCAACCGTCGAGCAGAACCTGCAGCGGGGCTTTGACCGCGCCACTGGCGACCTCGATGCGCAGGCCCGCCTCACGCGCGGCTTGCAGCGCAGCCTGATGCAGGCGCGCATGGTGCAGTTCGACGCGCTGGCCGAACGCCTGTACCGCGTGGCGCGGCAGGCCTCCAGCGAGACCGGCAAGGACGTGCGCCTGCTGATCAAGGGCGGCACCGTGGAAGTCGACCGCTCGGTGCTGGACCGCATGGCCGGCCCGATCGAACACCTGATCCGCAATGCGGTGGTGCATGGCATCGAGGCCGCCGAGGTCCGCCGCGCCGCGGGCAAGCCGGCCGCCGGCGCGCTGACGCTGGAAGTGCAGCAGGAAGGCAACGAGGTGGTGCTGCATTTCGTCGACGATGGCGGCGGCCTTGACCTCGCCCGCATCCGTGCACGGGCCATCGAGCGAGAGCTGCTGTCCCCGGACGACGACGCGGGCGATGCGCGGCTCACGGAACTGATCTTCGCCCCCGGCTTCAGCACGGCCGATAGCGTCTCGGAACTTGCCGGGCGTGGCGTCGGCATGGACGTGGTGCGCGCCGAGACCGTGGCGCTGGGCGGGCGCATCGCGCTGGCCACGCAATCCGGACAAGGCACCCGCTTTACCGTGCACCTGCCGCTGACAACCGCCATCACGCAGGTGCTGCTGGTCACGCTGGGCGGCCGGCCGTTCGCCATCCCGAGCGGCATGATCGACCAGGTCCAGCAATTGCGCTCGCAAGGGCTGCTCGAAGCCTACAACCAGGGCAGCCTCGACGTGCCCGGCGGCGCGGTGCCGTTCCATTACCTCGGGACGTTGCTGGAGGAAACGCCCGCGATTGCCGCGGGCAAGAAGTATTCGCCGGTGGTGGTGGTGCGCAGCGGCGCCGAACGCATCGCCGTGCACGTGGACGAAGTGATCGGCAACCGCGAAGTGGTGGTCAAGCACATCGGCCCGCACCTGGCGCGCCTGGAAGGCATTGCCGGCGCGACCACGCTGGGCGATGGCGAGATCGTGCTGATCTACAACCCGGTGGTGCTGGCGCAGCGCTTCGTGCGCGAACGCGGCGAGGCGGCGCGTCCGCGGATCGCCGATCTCACCTACCTGGCGCAACAACCGGCGCAACTGGCGCAACCGGCGCTGCTGGGCGCGGTGGCTGAACTCTCACACGGCGAAGCCGCGCCGGTGCAGGGCCTGGGCACGCAGCCTACCGTCATGGTGGTGGACGATTCGCTGACCGTGCGCAAGGTCACGCATCGCTTGCTGACACGCGCGGGTTATCAGGTGGCGCTCGCGCGGGACGGCGTGGATGCGTTGCGGCAGTTGCAGGAGATGATGCCGGATGCCATGTTGGTCGATATCGAGATGCCGCATATGGATGGCTTCGACCTGACTCGCAATGTGCGGGCGGATAGCCGTACCGCGCATATGCCGCTGGTGATGATTACCTCGCGCACGGCGGAGAAGCATCGCCGCTATGCTGCGGAGATCGGTGTCAATGTCTACCTGGGCAAGCCGTATAACGAGGATGAGCTGCTCACTACGTTGCATCAGTTGCTGGGTGAGCGTGCGGCGGGGACGGCGGGGTCGGTGGCGCAGATGTTGGGGGAGGATGCGGGGAATTGAGGTGGGGGGCTTGGCGTCAAAGACTTAAAGCCTTAAAGCCTAAAAGCCTAAAAGCCTAAAAGCCTAAAAGCCTAAAAGCCTAAAAGCCTAAAAGCCTAAAAGCCTAAAAGCCTAAAAGCCCTAAAGTCAAAGGCGGTTTCACCACCCCTGCGGGGCGGCGACCTACTTTCTTGTCTTTCCAAGAAAGTAGGCAAAGAAGGCGCGCCGGATGGGGCGACCCCCCCTCGTCGGCAGACAAAAAGAGCGGCCGGGACCCAAACTCGCATCGCCTTAAGGCGATACTCAAACATGGGTCCCTCTTTTCCGCTCTTTTTGCCTGCCGACTAGGCGCCCCATACGGCCTGGTACACCTTGACGGCTCGCTTCGCATCGCGCCGGGGTGCGGACCGCCCTTGGGGGCGCTCCGCACGGCTACACCCATCGTGATCCGGCTCTATCGCTCTTCCTTGCCGCTGGTTTGCTCTCCCGCTTGCGGGAGAGGGGACGGGAGAGAGGGTGGGCGCTTGATGTGGCGCCCGCCCTCAAATTCCTACTTGTTCACCATCCGCGCCGGCACCGACAGCGTCAGCGCCGCGCCTACCACCAGACACGCCGCCAGCAGATACATCCCGGAATCCGTGCTTTGCGTGAGGTCCTTCAGCCAGCCTACCGCATACGGGCTGATAAAGCCTGCCAGGTTGCCCAGTGAGTTGATCAGCGCAATACCCGCCGCGGCGCCGGTGCCCGCGAGAAATGCCGTGGGCAGACTCCAGAACAGCGGCAGCGTGGTCAGGATGCCGATGGTGGCCAGCGTCAGTCCGAGCAGTGCCAGCACTGTGTTGCTGTGCCATTGCACCGACAGCACCAGCCCAAGCGCGCCGGCCAGCGCGGGAAGGGCGATATGCCAGCGGCGCTCGCGCGTGCGGTCGGCGCTGTAGGCCACCAGTATCATGCCGACCACCGCGCAGCCATAGGGAATGGCGGTGAGCAGGCCGATGTCCAGCGGGCTCTTCACGCCGGTCTGCTTGATGATCGTGGGCAGCCAGAAGCTGACGCCGTACAGGCCCATCACGAAGCAGAAGTAGATCGAACTCATCAGCCAGACACGCGGGCTGGTCAGCACCTGGCTGACCGGCGCGTCTTCCTTGTGCATGTCCTCGTTGGCGATATTGCGCTGGAGCAGGGCCTTCTCTTCATCGTTCAGCCACTTGGCGTGGACGATGCGGTCGTCGAGGTAGGCCAGCACCACCAGCCCCACCAGCACCGACGGGATGCCTTCGAGCAGGAACATCCATTGCCAGCCCGACCAGCCGTTGTGGCCGTCGAAGGATTGCATCACCCAGCCCGACAGCGGCCCGCCGATCACGCCGGCAAGCGCAACCGCAGTCATGAAATAGGTGGTGGTGCGCCCGCGCCGATGCGATGGGTACCAGTAGGTCAGGTAGAGGATGATGCCGGGGAAGAAGCCAGCCTCGGCGATACCAAGCAGGAAGCGCAGCACGTAGAACATCGTCGGCGTGGTGACGAACATCATCGCCGCCGAGATCAGCCCCCAGGTGATCATGATCCGGGCAATCCAGATGCGCGCGCCCACCCTGTGCAGGATCACGTTGCTGGGCACCTCGAACAGGAAGTAGCCGATGAAGAAGATGCCCGCGCCCAGCCCGTAGACGGTCTCGCTGAACTGCAGGTCGTTAAGCATCTGCAGTTTGGCAAAACCTACGTTGACCCGGTCCAGGTAGGCCACTACGTAGCAAAGCAGCAGGAAGGGAACGAGACGCCAGCTCACCTTGCGGTAGGTGGCATCCTCGAAGGTGGGGTCGGCTGCGCCGCTGTGTACCGCGGTTGTTGTCATGCTGTCTCCTCTGGGATTTACTCTCTGTGATTGCACGATACCGCTGGATGAGGGGCGCCGCCTGCTACATGCGGCCCCCCGCGTTGAATGCGATGGCCGCACCGGTGCCACCGCCTTGCGCGGGCAGGGCGGCCGGCAAGCGTGCCGTTCGCGGCAACGGTGCCGGGCTCATGTTGGAGCGGCCTGCTAGTGCGCGAACGGGCCGCGGCCGCGCAGCGCGTTGGCGACCATCATCAGCGCGAGCAGGAAGGGCAGGGCCACATAGAGGCACCAGTGCACGCGGTCGCCCACGGTGTCGCCCCACTTGCGCTTGAAGACCTGCAGGCGCGGCATGGCCGAGGGGTTGGTGGCGCGTTTGTTTCTGACATGCCACGCCATCCAGAAGAAGAAAATGGCGAACGCGACCGACAGGAAGTTGATATTACCCATGTTGTATGGCGATGGTTTTCAGTGTGGTGAATCCGTACAGGGCTTCGAAGCCCTTCTCGCGGCCGTGGCCGGACTGCCCGCTGCCGCCGAAAGGCAGTTCCACCCCGCCGCCGGCACCGTAGTTGTTGATAAAGACCTGGCCCGCGCGCAGCTTGTGCGCCAGCCGCAGTTGCCGTGCGCCGTCGCGGGTCCAGACGCCGGCGACCAGCCCGTAGGGGGTGCCGTTGGCGAGCGCGATGGCTTCGGCCTCGGTGTCGAAGGGCGTTGCCGCCAGCAGCGGCCCAAAGACTTCTTCCTGCGCCAGCCGGTGCGCCGGCGGCACGTCGCGGAACAGCATCGGCACCTGGTAGTAGCCGGATTCCGGCGCTTCCGCCACGATCTGTCCTTGCGCCATCGCGGTAATGCCGGCGTGCTGCGCGTCGGAAACGAAGTCCCATACACGCTGTTGCTGCTTGCGGTTGATCAGCGGGCCGCATTCAAGGTCCAGCTCCGATGGACCCACGCGCAGGGACTCGAACACCGTGGCAAGGCGGTCGAGCACGGCATTGTAGAGCGGGCGTTCCACCAGCACGCGGCTGCCCGCCGAGCAGGTCTGGCCGGCGTTCTGCACGATGCCGTTGACGATGACCGGCACCAGCGCATCGACATCGGCGTCGGCGAACACGATCTGGGGCGACTTGCCGCCCAGTTCCAGCGTGACCGGCACGTGGTTCTCGGCTGCCATCTGCGCGATCAGCTTGCCGGTCTGCGGCGAACCGGTGAAGGAGATGTGGTTGATGCCGGGGTGGCGCGCTAGTGCGGCGCCGGCTTCGTGGCCATAGCCGGTGACGATATTGAGCGCGCCTTCGGGCAGGCCGGCCCCGGCCGCCAGCTCCGCCACCCGCAGCAGCGACAGGCAGGCGTCCTCGGCGGGCTTGACCACGCAGGCATTGCCCGTGGCCAGCGCCGCGCCGACGCTGCGCCCGAAGATCTGCAGCGGGTAGTTCCAAGGGATGATGTGGCCGGTCACGCCATGCGGCTCGCGCACGGTCAGCACGGTGAAGCCCGGCTGGTAGGGAATGGTCTGCCCGTGCAGCTTGTCGGCCGCGCCGGCGTAGAACTCAAAGTAGCGCGCCACGGCGCGCGCGTCGGCGGCAGCCTGGCGCAAGGGCTTGCCGGTGTCGCGCGCTTCCAGCGCGGCGAGTTCGGCTTCATGCTCGATCAGCGTCAGCGCCACGCGGTTGAGCAGGCGTGCGCGCTCGGCGGGCGCCATGGCGCCCCAGGCGCCTTCGGCGGCCTGGCGGGCGGCGTGGACGGCCACATTGATGTCGACCGCGTTGCCGCGGGCGATTTCGGCGAAGGGCTCGCCGCTGGAAGGGTCGAATACCTTGATGCGCATGCCGGAATCCGGCGCGATCAGGCGGTTGGCAACGAAGTGCTGGGCGTGCATTGAAATGGCTCCGGCTGGATGCGACCGTCAGCCTGTGGCTGTTAGTGCGCCTGTCGATGCGTCATTGGGACAATTCAGCATTATCACTCACCGCGCGAGGCGCGCAAGGCACGTGGCGTCAGGCCCGGGTCAGCTTCGAACCGCTATAATGCCCGCCATCCTCAAACACAGGCATCTGGAGAGCAAGCATGAGCTTCAACCTCGTTTCCCCCGGCAAGGACATCCCGAACGATTTCAACGTCATCATTGAAATCTCCGCCCAGAGCGATCCGGTGAAGTATGAAGCCGACAAGGAAACCGGCCTGCTCTTCGTCGACCGTTTCATCGGCACCGGCATGCGCTATCCCGCCAACTACGGTTTTGTTCCGCAGACCCTGTCGGGCGACGGCGACCCCGTCGACGTGCTGGTGCTCTCGCCGTTCCCGATCCTGGCCGGTGCCGTCGTGCGTTGCCGCGCGCTGGGCATGCTCAAGATGACCGACGAGTCGGGTGTGGATGCCAAGCTGATCGCCGTGCCCCTGGACAAGCTGTCGCCGGCCACCGCCTTCATGAAGGGCCTATCCGACGTGCCGCAGAACCTGCTGGACCAGATCAAGCACTTCTTTGAGAACTACAAGGCACTCGAAGCGGGCAAGTGGGTCAAGGTGGAAGGCTGGGCCGGCATCGAGGAAGCCCACAAGGAAATCACCGACGGCGTGGCCAACTACACGAAGTAAGCCTTCGCCGCCCCGGGCGGCGCGCCGCAGGGTCGGTCATGGCCGTTTCCCGCGCCTGGCTGAACCGCAGCTGAACGAACCCCGCCACGGCGGGGTTTTTTGTTGCGTCGGGTTTGATGGAGGCCAAAGACACCATGAAGCCTGTGGGTTAAGCTCCAATCACAGAACAACTCGGCAGAAAGACTGCCAATCCCCATGTACGTTACCTCTTCGAAGCCATCCGCGACGGTTCGCTATTCCGGTCTGGCGGTCTTCTTCCACTGGGCGGTGTTCCTGCTGATTGCCACCGCGTACGCCGCGATCGAACTCAAGGGCTTTACCGCAAAAGGCAGCGCCGCCCGCGCCCTGTCGATGTCGGTCCACGAGTGGGCTGGCGCGCTGGTGATTGTGCTGGCGGTGCCGCGCCTGCTGTGGCGCCTGATGGGCGGGGCGCCGGCGCCCGAGCCCGGCCCGCGCTGGATGCATCTGCTGGGCGGCGCCATGCACCTCCTGCTTTATCTGTTTATCTTCATACAGCCCGTGCTGGGCCTGCTGGCCCTCAACGCGGGTGGCCACCTGATGACGCTGCCGGGGCTCGGCATCGAACTGCCCTCGCTGGTGGCGCAGAACGCGGACCTGAAGGATGCCCTCAAGGAAATCCATGAAACGCTGGGTACCGCCTTCTACACGGTGATCGGGCTGCATGCGGTGGCCGCGCTGTTCCACCACTACATGCTGGGCGACAACACGCTGCGGCGCATGTGGCGTTGACGCGGCAAGCCGGCCAGCCATGGCCGGCTTCAGCCGCGGGCAAACGGCGTGCGGTCGTTGAGTTCGTCCAGGTAGGCGTCGATGCCCTGGCGCTCGCGCACGAGGAAGCGCTCGACGGCATCGGCGAAGGACGGATGCGCCAGCCAGTGGGCGGAGCGGGTCGCGACCGGCAGGAATCCGCGCGCCATCTTGTGTTCGCCCTGCGCGCCGCCTTCGAAGGTGCGGATACCCTGCGCGATGCAGAATTCCAGAGGCTGGTAGTAGGCGGTCTCGAAGTGCAGGCATGGGTGGTGCTCAAGCGCCCCCCAGTAGCGCCCGAACAAGGTGCTGCGTGCGGGGTCGCCGTCGTAGACCACCAGGGAGGCGGCGATCGGCTGGCCGGCACGCATGGCCACCACCAGCAGCAGGTTCTCCGGCATGGCGGCACCGATGCGCCGGAAGAAGTCCAGGTTCAGATAGGGCGTGGAATGATGCTCGCGGTAGGTCTGGCGATAGCAGCGATGGAAGAAGCGCCATTCGTCGTCGCCGATCTCCGCGCCCCGCAACTGGCGGAAGGTGATGCCAGCTTCCGCCACGCGGCGCCGTTCGGCGCGGATGTTCTTGCGCTTCTTTTGCGAGAGCGTGGCCAGGAACGCCTCGAAGCTCTCATAGCCCGGGTTGGTCCAGTGGAACTGCACGCCATGCCGCATCAGCATGCCGGCGTCTGCCATCAACGCGGCCTCATGCTCGTCCGGGAAGAGCACATGCAGGGATGACAACTGGCTTTGCTCCGCCACCGCCAGCGCGGTTTGCAGCAGGACACGGCGCGCGCCCACGTCCTTGGCCAGCAGCCGCGCGCCCTGGACGGGCGTGAAGGGGATCGCGGACAGCAGCTTTGGGTAGTAGGGAAGGCGGTGCTGCGCATAGGCGTCGGCCCAGGCCCAGTCGAACACGTATTCGCCATACGAGTGCGATTTCGCGTACAGCGGCATGGCCGCCACCAGGCGCTCGCCGCCGCCTTCGTGCGGAGCCCACAGGGTCAGGTAGCGCGGGCTCCAGCCGGTTTCGTCGCAGGCGCTGCCGCTGGCGTGCAGGGCGTGCAGGAAGGCGTGGCGCAGGAACGGCGTGGCGCCGGGCTGCGCCGCCACCAGGGCATCCCATGTGGCCGCCGGCAGCTCGGACAGATCGAAAACGATCTGCGTGCGATAATTCTCCATCCGCTCGTGTTCCTGTCCGCCTTGTGCCGCAGCCGCCCCTGGGGGGCTTGCGTCAGGGTGGTCCGGTCCCGGCTTGCAAGATTCAGACTGCATTGCGCTAGATCCGCTCATCATTTGCCTGCTGCCGACGCCTCGGTGGCGCCGGCCAGGGCCTTGTTCCGCCATGGCTGTCCGCGCCGCGCGAGCTTTGCGCGGGCGGCAGGGCCGGTTGAGTCTACCGGAAATGGCGCGGTGCGGCAGGCAACATCCGGCAACCCGCCGGGCAGGCTAAACTCTCTCACTAACCAACGACTATATAAGGGGCCAAAATGAAGCAGATTACCGCCATCATCAAACCGTTCAAGCTGGACGAAGTGCGCGAGGCGCTGGCTGACATCGGCGTGACCGGGTTGACGGTAACCGAGGTGAAGGGCTTTGGCCGCCAGAAAGGGCATACCGAGCTGTACCGCGGCGCCGAGTACGTGGTCGATTTCCTGCCCAAGATCAAGATCGAGGTCGTGGTTGCCGAGAACCAGCTCGATACCGTGCTCGACGCCATCGTCAAGGCGGCGCACACCGGCAAGATCGGCGACGGCAAGATCTTCGTCACCGAGATCGAGCGAGTGATCCGCATCCGCACCGGCGAGCAGGACGAGGCCGCCGTCTAAGCGCTCCGCGCAGGCAATTCAGCACCGGCGCAATCCTGGCGGTCCCGGGGGAGGGGCGCCCGGATTGCCCGGCTAGCTCGGCAGCTTCCAGCCGAAGCGCACGCACAGCAGGCGCGTCGCCGTGATGGTGATCGCGCCCGCGAGCAGGGCCAGTTCCTGCTCGGCCCGCACCCAGGTCAGGCCGACATAGACCCAGCAACCGACAAAGGCACAGGTGGCATAAGGCGACCTGTCGCGCAGGATCATCGGCACCTCGTTGCACAGCACATCGCGCACCACGCCGCCGAACACCGAGGAAATGATGCCCATCATGACCGCCACGGTAGGCGTCATCTGCGCCACCAGCGCGAGCGACGTGCCGGTGACGGAAAACAGCCCGAGGCCGATCGCATCGGCCGTGATCATGGTGCGCTCGGACGCCACCCGGCTGACTACCCGCAGCACGAACGAAGCGCCGAGCGACATGACGAAGATCAGGATCACATAGCCTTCGTGGTCGACCCAGTAGAAGGGCCGGCGGTCCAGCAGCACGTCGCGCACCGTGCCGCCGCCGAAGGCGGTGGCGAACGCCACCACAAACGTACCCACGGCATCGAAGCGCTGCTTGCGCGCGTCGACCACGCCGGAGACGGCGAAGGCGAGCACGCCCACCACTTCCATGACATGCAGGATCAGGGGCAACCGCCCCATCAGGAGATCGAGCGGCAGATGCATCGTGCGCGCGGCCTCAGGCGTGCGGCTGGCGCAGCAGCACCATCAGCGCGCCGGAGCCACCCTCGGCACCGCGCGCCTGAACGAAGGCCAGCACTTCTTCCTTCTGTACCAGCCAGCTGCGCACCTTGCCCTTGAGCACCGGCGTCTTGTCCGGCGAGCCGTTGCCCTTGCCGTGGATCACGCGCACGCAGCGCACGCCGCGCTTGACCGAGCGCCGCACGAACTCGGCCAGCACCTCGCGCGCTTCGTCGCTGCGCAGGCCGTGCAGGTCGATCTTGTCCTGGGGCACCCATTCGCCGCGGCGCAGCTTCTTGACCACGTCCATGCCGATGCCCGGCCGGCGGAACGACAGGGTTTCATCGGTATCCAGCAGGTTCTCGACGTCGAATTCGTCGGAAAGCGATGCGGCCAGCACGGCCTTGTCGTCCAGCTGGGTTTGTACCGGTACCGGCGCGGGGTGGCGCGGCGTGGGCGTGATGCGGTTACGGTCGCGCAGGGCGCTGACGTTGCCCACGCTGCTGCGGAAGACGTCAGCCTCCTCGCGTGCGCGCTGGGCGACGCTTTCCGCCTCGCGGCGTTCGGCTTCGCGCCGCTCGGTGTCAGCCTTGAGGGATTCGCGCAGGCCAGCCAGGTCGGTCAGGCCGAAGCGCTTGGGCGGGCTGGCGGGTTTCTTTGCGCCGTGCGTCATGGAATTCTCCGGGGTGCTCGGCGTGATTATAAAGTGGGGGGAGGTAGTGCAGACGGGCGGGACTGGCGTCGCGCCCAAGGGCTCGCGCGGCCATTTATCCGGGCGCCCGCGGCACGGTGATCGCTGTGCGCAGCGAATCACAGTGCGGCAGGTGCCGGGGGCAGGCGCTTACTGCAGCGCTTCCACGTAACGCTGGGCGTCCAGCGCTGCCATGCAGCCCGTGCCGGCGCTGGTGATGGCCTGGCGGTAGATGTGGTCCTGCACGTCGCCGGCGGCGAACACGCCGGGGATGCTGGTAGCCGTGGCATCGCCGGCCAGGCCGGTCTTGGTCACGATATAGCCGTTGCGCATGTCGAGCTGGCCCTCGAACAGGTCGGTATTGGGCTTGTGGCCGATGGCGATGAACACGCCCGCCAGCTTGAGTTCTTCGGTCTTGTCGCCCTGAGCATCGCGCAGCTTGACGCCGGTCACGCCGGATTCGTCGCCCACCACCTCGTCCAGCACGGTGTTGTAGCGGATTTCGATGCGGCCTTCCTTCTCGCGCTGGAGCAGGCGGTCGACCAGGATCGGCTCGGCGCGGAATTTGTCGCGGCGGTGGATCAGGGTGACCTTGCTGGCGATATGCGACAGGTAGAGCGCTTCTTCCACCGCGGTATTGCCGCCGCCGACAACCGCGACTTCCTGGTTCTTGTAGAAGAATCCGTCGCAAGTTGCGCAGGCCGACACGCCGCGGCCCATGAACAGTTCTTCCGATGGCAGGCCGAGGTACTGGGCCGAGGCGCCGGTAGCGATGATCAGCGAATCGCAGGTGTATTCACCGGCATCGCCGACCAGGCGGATCGGGCGTTCGGTCAGCTTGGCGGTATGGATGTGATCGAAGATGATTTCGGTGTTGAAGCGCTCGGCATGCTCCAGGAAGCGCTGCATCAGTTCCGGGCCTTGCACGCCGTTGGCATCGGCTGGCCAGTTTTCCACGTCGGTCGTGGTCATCAGCTGGCCACCCTGGGCCAGGCCGGTGATCAGCACCGGCTGGAGGTTGGCGCGGGCCGCGTAGACGGCAGCGGTATAGCCGGCGGGGCCGGAACCGAGAATCAGCACTTTTGCGTGTTTGGCCATGATGCTTTCCTATGGCTGGTGCGCCTTGGTGCGCGCCAGCGTGAATCGAAACCAGCATTATAAGTGGACCGGCGTTTGCTCACTGTTGCAAATTCCAATGGGAGCGATAGCCCCGGCCAAGGTTAAAATGGCCGGCAAACCAAACTTCACACGGTAACCCAGACCCAGGCATGGCCCGAGCTACTACGACAACACGTACCGATCCATCCGCGCTGCCCTCGCGCATCGGCAAGCTGCTGGGCGAAGTGCGCTGGTTCCTGTTGCTGGCTGTCACACTGGCCTTCGTCTGCATCCTGGCCAGCTACAGCAAGGCGGACCCCGGCTGGTCGCACGCCAACCAGGTGGCCGACATCCACAACCTGGGCGGCCGCGTGGGCGCCTGGATGGCCGACGTGCTGTTCTTTATCTTCGGCTTCTCCGCCTACTGGTGGGCGGTGCTGTTGGTACGCCGCTGCTGGCGCGGCTGGCGCGCGCTGACCGCCGAGCTGCCCGAGCGCAACGGCGAGGCGCGCCAGGGGCTGGTGGTGAGCTGGATCGGCTTTGGCCTGTCGCTGACCGCCAGCATGGGCCTGGAAGCCATCCGCATGTATCCGCTGCGCTCGGCGCTGCCGCGCGCCCCCGGCGGCGTGCTGGGCGACCTGCTGGGCGGCTGGATGCAGATGGCGCTGGGATTTACCGGCGCGACCCTGCTGCTGCTGCTGACGCTGGCCATCGGCCTGTCGCTGTTCTTCCATTTCTCGTGGCTGTCGGTGGCCGAGCACATCGGCGGCTTTGTCGAGAACCTCTTCCTCGGCTTCAAGGCGCGCCGCGAGAGCAAGCAGGACCGCATCATCGGCGAGGCGGCCAAGGTCGTGCGCACCGAAACCGTGGAAGTGCAGCGGGTCAAGATCGAGGAGGCGGCGCCGGTGCAGATCGTGCGGCCGCAGGCGGTGCCCAAGCACGAGCGGGTGGAGCGCGAGAAGCAACAGCCGCTGTTCGCCGATATCCAGGACTCCGACCTGCCGCCGCTGGCGCTGCTGGACCCCATCCCGACGCACCAGGAAACCGTCAGCGCCGAGACGCTGGAATTCACCTCGCGCCTGATCGAGAAGAAGCTCAAGGATTTCGGCGTCGAGGTCAAGGTGGTGGCGGCCTACCCGGGTCCGGTCATCACCCGCTACGAGATCGAGCCGGCCACCGGCGTCAAGGGCAGCCAGGTGGTCAACCTGGCGCGCGACCTGGCGCGGTCGCTGTCGCTGGTTTCCATCCGGGTGGTGGAAACCATTCCCGGCAAGGTCTACATGGGGCTGGAACTGCCCAACCCCAAGCGCCAGACGGTACGGCTGTCCGAGATCCTCGGCTCGCAGGTCTACAACGAGAGCGCATCGAACCTCACCATGGCGCTGGGCAAGGACATCGCCGGCAAGCCGATGGTGGCGGACCTGGCCAAGATGCCGCACTGCATGGTGGCCGGCACCACCGGCTCCGGCAAGTCGGTGGGCATCAACGCCATGATCCTGTCGCTGCTGTACAAGGCCAAGGCAGAGCAGGTTCGGCTGATCCTGATCGACCCCAAGATGCTCGAAATGAGCGTCTACGAAGGCATCCCGCACTTGCTGTGCCCGGTGGTGACGGATATGCGCCAGGCCGGCAACGCCCTCAACTGGGCGGTCGGAGAGATGGAGCGGCGCTACAAGCTGATGAGCAAGCTCGGCGTGCGCAACCTGGCCGGCTACAACAAGAAGATCGACGAAGCCGCCGCGCGCGAGGAGAAGATTCCCAACCCGTTCAGCCTGACCCCGGACGCGCCCGAGCCGCTCGAAAAAGTGCCGATGATCGTGATCGTCATCGACGAGCTGGCCGACCTGATGATGGTGGTGGGCAAGAAGGTGGAAGAGCTGATCGCGCGTATCGCGCAGAAGGCCCGCGCCGCCGGCATCCATCTCGTGCTGGCCACGCAGCGGCCGTCGGTCGATGTGATTACCGGCCTGATCAAGGCCAATGTGCCGACCCGCATCGCCTTCCAGGTCAGCAGCAAGATCGATTCGCGCACCATCCTGGACCAGCAGGGCGCGGAGGCGCTGCTGGGCATGGGCGACATGCTCTACCTGGCGCCCGGCACCGGCTTGCCGATCCGCGTCCACGGCGCCTTTGTTTCCGATGAGGAAGTGCATCGCGTGGTCGAGAAGCTCAAGGAAGGCGGGGAGACCAACTATATCGAGGGCATTCTCGAAGGCGGCGTGGCCGAGGGCGACCTGGGCGGCGACAGCATGGGCGGCGGCGCCGGCATCGGCGGTGGCGGCGGCGAGGCCGATCCGCTCTACGACCAGGCCGTCGACGTGGTGCTGAAGAACCGCCGCGCATCGATCTCCCTGGTGCAGCGCCACCTGCGCATCGGCTACAACCGCGCCGCGCGGCTGCTCGAGGACATGGAAAAGGCCGGCCTGGTTTCCGCCATGTCCGGCAACGGCAATCGCGACATCCTGGCCCCGGCCGGCACCGCCCGCGAAGAAGAATGAGCCGCCGCGCGTAACATGCTGTTACGCGCGAAGCACATGGTTGCGGAATCCGCCATGCGCCCAGGGCTCTAACCGGACAGGCGGCGCTGCCGCATTGGCGCCGCCCCCCCTCCACCAAGCAAGGACAAACCATGCGAATCCGCATTCTCGTGTCGGCATGTGCCGCGGCAGCCATGCTGTCGCTGGCGGCAAGCGCGGCCATGGCTGCCGGCACCGACCAGCTCCAGGCCTTCGTCGCGGGCGTCAAGAGCGCCAGGGGCGAGTTCACCCAGCGCCAGGTCAAAGGGCAGGGCGACAGCCTCAAGGTGGCCAGCACCTCCAGCGGCACTTTCGCGTTTTCGCGTCCGGGCAAGTTCACCTGGCGCTATGTCAAGCCTTACGACCAGCTGCTGCAGGCCGATGGCCAGACGCTCTACATCTACGACAAGGACCTGAACCAGGTGACCGAGCGCAAGCTCGACGGCGCCCTGGGTTCGAGCCCCGCCGCGATCCTGTTCGGCAGCAATGACCTGGAAAAGAACTTCGCCGTGAAGAACGGTCCCACCCGCGACGGCGTAGAGTGGATCGAACTGACGCCCAGGTCCAAGGACACACAGTTCGAACGCATCGGCATCGGCTTCAAGGCCGGCAACCTGGAGGCGATGGAATTGCGCGATGCGTTCGGCAATACGACGCTGCTGACGTTCAGCGCGATGCAGAAGAACCCCTCGCTGCCCGCCGACACCTTCCGGTTCACGGTGCCCAAGGGCGCCGATGTGTTGAAGCAATGAGGCCTGCCATGATCCGAGCTTCCCTCTCCCGGCTGGCCCGGCGCCGTGGCGGCGCCGTCGCCGGCATCGCGGTGGCCGTGCTGCTCGCCGCCTGCGCGGGCCAGAACGGCGCCAGCAAGCATTTCGATGTCGATGCCTTCCTGCGCGCCTCCGACACCGCCTTGCCCGAAGTGCTCGCCAATCCGGATTTCCTCACCGCCACGCAGGCAAGCGCCAACGATTGCGCCGCGTTGCTGCAATCGACCAGCAGTGGCGTGCTGGAAGACCTCCACCCAACCGGCAGCGGCCGCGGACCGGCCTGGCTGCTGCATCCGGCGGGTTCTCCGGGCAAGGTCTGGCTGGTCGTCAGCAAGGGCAGCGGAGAACGGACCTGCCATGGGCCGCTGCCTGCCGATGCCATGAAAGTGCTGGTGGAGCGCGCCGGCGCCTGAATCCGGGTGGCGGGGCGAGGCACGATGGTGATGCCGCGTAATGATCCGGCCTGAATGGCCCCGCCCGGGGCCTTCCAACATTACAACGTTGTAACTTGACCTCCGAAATAGGAATGATTATTGTTCCTTGTTCGTCTTGTGTGAGGATGCTTCCACTGCACCTCCAGGGCGAAGCAGAACATCATCCAGGGGGAGAGTCATGACCGTATTCCGTCACTTGCTGCCGCGCGCCGCCGCGCTTGCCGTGTTGGCGCTGCCGCTCGCCGCGAGCGCACAGGAAAAAGTGCTGAACCTTTACACGGCACGCCATTACCAGACCGACGAAGCGCTCTACGCCAATTTCACCAAGCAGACCGGCATCAAGATCAACCGCATCGAAGGCCAGGAAGACCCGCTGCTGGAGCGCATCAAGAGCGAGGGTGCGAACAGCCCCGCCGACGTGTTCATCACGGTCGACATCGGCCGCCTGTGGCGAGCCCAGCAGGCGGGCGTGTTCGCGCCACTCAAATCGAGCGTGCTGGACTCGCGCATTCCCGCCAACTACCGCGACCCGAACGGCGACTGGTTCGGTTTCTCGGCGCGGGCCCGCGTGATCGCCTACAACAAGGCGGCAGTCAAGCCCGGCGACATCAAGAGCTATGAAGACCTGGCCGATCCCAAGTGGAAGGGCAAGCTGTGCATCCGTTCCAGCGGGCACGTCTACAACCTGTCGCTGATGTCCAGCCTGATTGCCCACGATGGCGAGGCCAGGACGGAGCAATGGACGCGCGGTGTGGTGGCCAACCTGGCGCGCGCGCCCAAGGGCGGCGATACCGACCAGCTCAAGGCGGTGGCCGCCGGCGAATGCGATATCGCGGTCGCCAATACCTACTACATCGCCCGCATCCTGAAGTCGGCCAAGCCCGAGGACAAGGCCGTGGCGGAGAAGCTGGGCGTCGTGTGGCCCAACCAGGCCAGCCAGGGCGTGCATATGAACATCTCTGGCGGCGGCATGCTCAAGCATGCGCCCAACAAGGCATCGGCGCGCGCGTTCCTGGAGTACCTGGCAAGCGACGAGGCGCAGCGCTATTTTGCCGATGGCAATAACGAGTGGCCGGTGGTGGAAAGCGTGAAGATCAGCAATCCGGCACTCGAAGCCATGGGCAGCTTCAAGGCGGACAAGATCAATGTTGCTGAGTTGGGCAAGTACCAGCCGCAAGCACAGAAGGTAGCGGACAAGGCTGGTTACAAGTAAGCGCGGTCTGACTGGGCGGGACGGGAATGGCGGCGCAAGCCGCCATTTTTCATGCGGGGGCCTTCTGCTTCGGCTGCAAGGCGCCCGCGGCCTTGTTTTCCCCGCTTTCCAGGCGCCGGAAGCGCAGCTTTGCGCCACGCTCCCTGTGCTTCTCGAAGGTCAGTTTCAAGTGCTCGCGCCGCCGCGTGTGCGAGTGGCCCAAGGTGCCATCCGCGTACGGCAGCTTGGCCACCACGGCGCCTGCGGTCTGGCGTGCCAGCAGCACGTCCAGTGCTTGCCGCGCGCGCACCTGGGCGTGCAGCATCGCGTCGGAGGGATTGGCGCGGGCGCGCGCCTGGTCGTAAGGCAGCATGACCGGGCCGGCCAGTTGGCGCAGTGCCGCGCGGATGTGCGGGCTGTCCAGCCCGGCCTCATGGAGGATCCAGGCAGCGTCGTGGCGCAGCCATGGCTCGGGGTCGCGGAGCTTGCGCAGCAGGGCAAGCGAGATATCGGTCTGCAGGTAGCCGTGCGCGCGCCTTACCGCGTTGAGCGCGATGCGCCTGACATGGGAATTATCGTGATCGAACAGGTCCGCCACCACGCGCTCGACCATGCCTGGCTTTTCCAGTTGCTCCGCCAGTTGGCCCGCCAGGGCGATTTCCTCGACGGCGCTGACCCGGTCTTGCGGGTTCAGCCGGTTCAGCTTGAACACGAGCATGCGGTAACGAAGCTGCATAACACTCTCTGAAGTCGCTGCGAACAAGTGCCGGGCAACGATTGCGGGCGGCACAGTCATGATGCGGCGCGAAGCACGCCAGCGGCGGGGGCAGGCCGCCCGGCACGCGCGGGAAGGGGGCGGCGAGCCGGGGCGCAGCTTCGGACTAGTGAGATATCGGCAATACGTTGAAGAAATTTAGGAGTATTCGCACCTGTTTCTGCAGGCGATCCCTGTGGGTTACTCCCGCGCCTCCCGCCGTATCGAGCGCGACAGCAGGATCACCGGCAGCAGGCCCACCGCCACGATCACCAGCGACGCCGTGGCGGCTTCGGCAAGGCGCTCGTCGGATGCCAGATTGTAGGCCTGTACCGCGAGCGTATCGAAATTGAACGGCCGCATCACAAAGGTGGCGGGCAACTCCTTCATGACATCGACGAAGACGATCAGCGCCGCGGTCAGCAGGCTGCCACGTAGCATCGGCAGGTGCACGCGCCGCAACGTGGCGCCGGGGCCGTGGCCCAGGCTGCGCGATGCCGCATCCATGCCTGGCGTGATCTTGACCAGGCCAGCGTTGACGGTTTGCAGGGCCACGCCCAGGAAGCGGACCAGGTAGGCATAGACCAGCGCGGCAATGCCGCCGGTCAGCAAGAGCCCGGCCGACCATCCCAGATGCTGTTGCAGCCAGGACGAAACGGCATTGTCCAGCCGCGCCACCGGCACCAGCACGCCCACCGCCACCACCGAGCCGGGCAGGGCATAGCCCATGCCGCACACCCGCGTGAGCGCGCGCAACAGCCAGCCCCGGCCGGCGGCAATGCCACGTCCCGCATAGCCGATCAACAGCGCGGCCAGCACGGCTACCAGCGCGGTGACGCTGGCCAGCAGGAAGCTGTTGCGCACCAGCCCTATAAAGCGCGGCCCGAACTTCGCATCGCCCTCGGCCAGCGCCATCTTGCACAGCATCAGCGCCGGGATGGCAAAACCCAGTAGCACGGGCAGCACGCACACCAGCAGCGCCAGCGCGGCCCGCCAGCCATGCAGCCGGTAGGCCGGAGCGCGGCGCTGGCCGCCGTGCACGCGGGCACGGCCGCGGCTGATGCGTTCGGCCAGCAGGATGCCGATCACGAACACCAGCATGAAGGCGGACAACTGGGCCGCTGCGTTCTTGTCGCCCAGCGAGAACCACGCGCGGTAGATGCCGGTGGAAAAGGTCGGGATGCCGAAGTAGGCCACGGTGCCGAAATCGGCCAGCGTTTCCATCAGCGCGAGCGCGGTGCCGGCGACGATGCCGGGGCGCGCGAGCGGCAGCATGATGCGCCATACGCTGCCCCAGGTGCCATAGCCAAGCAGACGCGCCGCCTCCAGCGTGTTCAGGGTTTGCTGCAGGAAGGCCGCGCGCGCGGTCAGGTAGACATAGGGATAGAGCACCAGCGTGAACAGCGCGATGGCGCCGCCCAGCGAGCGGATATCCGGAAACCAGTACTCGCGCGCGCGCCAGCCGGTCAGCTCGCGCAGCCAGCTTTGCACCGGGCCCGCGAACTGCAGCGCATCGGTATAAGCGTAGGCGATGACATAGGCGGGCATCGCCAGCGGCAGCACGAGGGCCCATTCCAGCCATGCCCGTCCGGTAAAGCGGTAGGTGCTGACCAGCCAGGCGGTGGGTACGCCGAGCAGCAGCACGCCGGCACAGACCCCGGCCAGCAGCCACAAGGTATTGACCACGTACTCGGCCAGCACCGTGTCGGCGAGGTGCCGCCAGGTGTCGCCGCTGGGCGTGAGCAGGCTGCTGGCCACCTGCGCGATCGGCAGCGCGATCAGCAGTGCGGCCAGGCCGGCGACTAGGGCGAGGGGGTGCAGGCGGCTGGTAGGGCTGGGTCGAAGCAGGCTCATTCGGTGGCGGCTTGGATGACTGTGATGGTGCGTGGGAGGATGAGGCCCGCTGGCAGGCCCGGTCGGACGATCCCGGCAGGGACGCCCGGGGCCAGCGTGATTCGAGCATGGTGCTTCGATAGCCGGGCCCAGCATTCTAGCAATGCATGCAGGGCGGCCTGCATACATGCGCGGCACACAGATGGGCCCGCCCTCCATATAATGCTCGGCATGCCAAGCCACCCGCTTCCCAATTCGTCCGAGCAAGCACGAGCCGACACCGTGATCGTGGTTGATCGCATCCATCATGGATTCGGCGGGCATGCCGTCGTCAACGGCCTGTCCTTTACCCTGGCGCGCGGCAGTATCGCCTGCCTGCTCGGGCCCAGCGGCTGCGGCAAGACCACCGTGCTGCGCGCAATCGCAGGGTTCGAGCCGTTGCGCGAAGGGCGCATCCTGCTCCAGGGGACGGTGATGTCGTCGCCGGGTTTTGCCGTGGCGCCGGAGCACCGTCGCATCGGCATGGTGTTCCAGGACTACGCCTTGTTCCCGCACCTGAGCGTGGCCGACAACATCGCCTTCGGGCTGCATGCCATGCGCCGCGGCGAACGCGCCGCGCGGGTCGGGGAGATGCTGGCGCTGGTGGGGCTGGCCGGCTCCGGCGGCAAGTTTCCGCATGAGCTGTCGGGCGGCCAGCAGCAACGCGTGGCACTGGCGCGGGCGCTGGCGCCGCGTCCCGAATTGCTGCTGCTCGACGAGCCATTCTCCAATCTGGATATCGAACTGCGCGAACGCCTGAGCCTGGAGGTGCGCGACATTCTCAAGGCTCAGGGCACCACCGCCATCCTCGTCACGCACGACCAGCACGAGGCCTTCGCCATGGCTGACGAGATCGGCGTGATGCATGCCGGCGCGATCGAACAGTGGGACAGCGCGCACAACCTCTATCACCGGCCGGCCACGCGCGTGGTTGCGGACTTCATTGGCCAGGGCGTGCTGATGCCGGGCCGTCTCGCCAGTCCGCACGTGGTCACGCTTGAGCTGGGCACGCTGCAAAGCCGTGAGCCGCTTGGCGTGCCGCCCGCCACCACCGAGGTGGACGTGCTGATTCGCCCCGACGATATCGTGCATGACGACGCCAGCCCGTTGCAGGCCGAGATCCTGCACAAAGCCTTTCGCGGAGCCGATATCCTGTACACGCTGCGCCTGGCTGGCGGCGGGCAGGTGTTGTCGCTGGTGCCTTCGCACCACGATCATGCGCTCGGCGAGCGCATCGGCATCCGTGTGGAGGTGGAGGATGTCGTGGCGTTCCGGCGCGGCTGAGTGTACGCCGGCGGGCATTTGGCAGCTCGCTTGCCCTTCTTGTCGGTCCTTTTGGATACGACGGCTTCACTACCCCACGACCCCAGGACTTTCCACCATGTCTGCTTCCCTGAAGCGCGCGTCCCGGCCGCTGCGCCGTCAACTGCTGCGCGGCGGCGTGCTGCTCACCCTGCTTGCCTGTGGCGCCGGACAGGGCTGGGCGCAGCCCGCCGCCACCCCCACGGCGTGGCGCATGGCCACCGAATATCCGGCCAGCGCCATGCCGGGCGAAGGGCTGGCCACGTTCGCCGAAGAGGTGAAGACGCGCACGGCTGGCGCCATCGAGGTGATGCCCAGCTTCGATGCCAGCGCGGGCGTCAAGTCCGCGCAGATGCCCGCAGCGGTGAAAGAAGGGCGGCTGGAGGGCGGGGACGCCTTCGGTGGCGCGCTGGGCGCGGTCGATCCCCTGTTCCTGCTGTCTTCGCTGCCTTTCGTCGCGACCTCGGTGGAGTCCGCCCGGCGCCTGGCCGAACTGGCCCGCGCGGATTACGCACGGGCCTTCGAGGCGCAGGGGCAGCATCTGCTGTATGTCACGCCGTGGCCGCCGACCGGGTTGTGGTCGCGCAATCCGGTCGCTACGCTGGCCGACCTGCGCGCGCTGTCGGCACGCACCTACGACGAGACTTCCACCGAGGTCATGCACGCTGCCGGCGCGCAGGCCACCAGCCTGTCCTTTGCCGACGCCATGCCGCGCCTGAAAGACGGTTCGGTCAACGCGGTGCTGTCCTCGGGCGACGGCGGCGCGGGGCGCAAGTTATGGGATTACCTGCCCAACTTCACGGCCATTGGCTATGCCATGCCGCTGTCCTTTACCACGATCAACGCGGCCGCTTACGCGGCCCTGCCGGGCGCGTTGCGCGCCGCCGTGGATGCCGCCGCGCAGGCTACCGAGCAACGGCAGTGGACGCGCCTGGGTACCCGGCTGGAAGAGAACGCCGCGCGCATGCGCGCGAACGGCGTGACCATCCAGGCAAGCCCTGCCGCGGCCGTGCAGCAGGCACTGCGCGAGGCCGGCGCGGGGGCGGTAACCGCGTGGCGCGCGCGCGTGGGCAGCGCGCGGGCCGGCGTGCTGGATGCCTTCATGCGCAACGAGCGCGCCGCGCGCTAAAGCGCTCGCCCGAGCGGGCCGCCACGCGCGATGGTCTACACTGTCAGGTTCCGAGGCGCAGCGGTTCGCACCGTGCGCGCCTGCCCCGACATAAAGGCCTGAATACCGTGGCGGACACGCTGTTTTCCGAAGCTCCCGATCGTTCCCTACAACCCCTGGCCGAGCGCCTGCGCCCACGCAACATCGACGAGGTGATCGGCCAGCAACACCTGCTTGGCGTCGGCAAGCCGTTGCGGGTGGCGTTCGCATCCGGCGAGCCGCACTCCATGATCCTGTGGGGCCCGCCCGGTGTGGGCAAGACCACGCTGGCGCGGCTGATGGCCACGGCCTTCGATGCCGAGTTCATTGCGCTGTCGGCAGTGCTCTCGGGCGTCAAGGACATCCGCGAGGCGGTCGAGCGCGCCGAGCAATACCGCGCCCACGGCCGGCGCACGCTGGTCTTCGTGGACGAAGTCCACCGCTTCAACAAGAGCCAGCAGGATGCCTTCCTGCCGCACGTGGAAAGCGGGCTGTTCACCTTTATCGGCGCCACCACGGAGAACCCGTCCTTCGAGGTCAACGGCGCCTTGCTGTCGCGCGCCGCGGTGTATGTGCTCAAGAGCCTGGATGACGATGAGCTGACGCAGTTGGCGCGCCGCGCCGGCGAGGAACTGGGCGGCCTGCAGTGGGAGGACGAGGCGCTGCAGCTGACCGTGGCCTCCGCCGATGGCGACGGCCGCAAGCTGCTCAACAATATCGAGATCGTGGCGCGTGCCGCGCGCAGCGCCGGCGCGGCCATCATCGACAAGGCGCTGCTGGGCAGCGCCTTGTCGGAGAACCTGCGGCGCTTCGACAAGGGCGGCGACGCCTTCTACGACCAGATCAGCGCGCTGCATAAATCGGTGCGTGGCTCCGACCCGGACGCCACGCTGTACTGGTTCTGCCGCATGCTCGACGGCGGCGCCGATCCGCGCTACCTGGCGCGCCGCATCGTGCGCATGGCATGGGAAGACATCGGCCTGGCGGATCCGCGTGCCGCCCGCATCACGCTTGACGCGGCCGAGACCTACGAGCGGCTGGGCTCGCCCGAAGGCGAACTCGCGCTGGCGCAGGCGCTGATTTACCTCGCAGTCGCGCCCAAGTCCAACGCGGGCTACAACGCCTACAACGCCGCGCGCGCCTTCGTGGCGAAGGACAAGTCGCGCGGCGTGCCGGTCCACCTGCGCAACGCCCCGACCAAGCTGATGAAAGAGCTGGGCCACGGCCACGCCTACCGCTACGCGCACGACGAGCCGGAGGCCTATGCTGCCGGCGAGCATTACTTCCCCGATGACCTCAGGCGCCAGGGCTGGTACCAGCCCACCCCGCGCGGGCTGGAAGGCAAGATCGGCGACAAGCTGCGCCACCTGCGCGACCTCGATGCGCAGTGGCAGCGGCAGCAGGGCAAAGGCAAGGGCAGGGACGAAGGCGGCGAGGGCGGGGCGCAATAGCGCGCATCGACAGCGCCGGGCGGGCCGTCGTCGGGAACAGCGGCCGAAGCGCGTGCCTGTTCCCCGGCCGGTGGTTCGGCGCTTGCGCCGGCCAGTACAGTAAAATGGCGGGTCCGCCGGCATGCCGCTGGCCCATGCACCTCCCCTCATACGCAACATGCTAGACATCCAGCTGTTCCGCAAAGACATCGACGCCGTGGCGCAACGCCTTGCCACGCGCGGATTCCAACTCGACGTAGCGGCCTTCCAGGCACTCGAAGCCGAGCGCAAGCAACTGCAGACCCAGACCGAGGAACTGCAGGCGCGCCGCAACAGCCTCTCCAAGCAGATCGGCATGCTCAAGGGCAAGGGCGAAGACGCCTCGGCGGTGATGGCCGAAGTCGGCGGCATCGGCGATACCCTCAAGGCATCGGCCGCGCGCCTGGAAGAAATCCAGGCCCAGCTCTCCGAAATCCTGGAAGCCATCCCCAACCTGCCGCACGAGAGCGTGCCGGTGGGCCGCGACGAAACCCAGAACGTGGAAGTGCGCCGCGTCGGCACGCCGCGCAGCTTCGACTTCGAGGTCAAGGACCACGTCGACGTGGGCGAGCGGCTCGGACTGGATTTCGATACCGCGGCCAAGGTTACGGGCTCGCGCTTCTCCATGCTGCGTGGCGGCGTCGCGCGCATGCACCGCGCGCTGGTGCAGCTGATGCTCGATACCCACACGCTGGAGCACGGTTATACCGAGATGTACGTGCCGTACATCGTCAATGCCGCATCGATGCGCGGCACCGGCCAGTTGCCCAAGTTCGAGGAAGACCTGTTCAAGGTGCCGCGCAAGGTTGGCAGCGAAGAGGGCGAGCGCCTCGAGAACTTCTACCTGATCCCCACCGCCGAGGTGCCGCTGACGAATATCGTGCGCGACGCCATCGTGGCCGGCGACAAGCTGCCGCTGCGTTTCGTTGCCCACACGCCTTGCTTCCGCTCGGAAGCCGGTTCCTACGGCAGGGACACGCGCGGCATGATCCGCCAGCACCAGTTCGACAAGGTCGAACTCGTGCAGGTGGTGCAGCCCGAGCATTCATTCGATGCGCTGGAACAGCTCACGGGCCATGCGGAAGCCATCCTGAAGAAGCTGGACCTGCCGTTCCGCACCGTCGCGCTTTGCACGGGCGACATGGGCTTCGGCAGCACCAAGACCTATGACCTCGAAGTCTGGATCCCCGCGCAGGGCACGTACCGCGAGATCAGCTCCTGCTCGAACATGGGCGACTTCCAGGCGCGCCGCATGCAGGCCCGTTTCCGCGCGGGCCAGGGCAAGCCGGAGCTGCTGCACACGCTCAATGGCTCGGGCCTGGCCGTTGGCCGCACGCTGGTGGCGATCCTGGAGAACTACCAGAACGCCGATGGCTCGGTGACGGTACCGGCCGCATTGCAGCCGTATCTGGGCGGCCTGACGCGCCTGGGCCCCGAGGCATAAATTTTCGCCGCCGGGGGCTTGCGGTTGGAGCGGGATTTCCTCTATAATCTTGTTCTTCGCGACAAGCGACCCAGTTACCGGAGAGGTGGCAGAGTGGTCGAATGTACCTGACTCGAAATCAGGCGTAGGTGCGAGCCTACCGTGGGTTCGAATCCCACCCTCTCCGCCATATAAAAAACGTGCTCACCCGGGCCGTTGATAGACTGACGCAAACAACAAAATTTGCAACGGTCAAATGCTTGTAGGATACGCCCGGGTTAGTACGCAGGAACAAGAAACACACGCTCAAACCGACGCACTGCAATCAGCAGGCGTCGGTTTTATTTTTTCTGAAAAGCGGTCCGGTGGCAGCATGAACCGCAGACCAGCGCTCGAGGAAATGCTCACCAAGATCGGTCCAGGCGACACAGTGGTCGTCTACAAGCTGGACCGCATCGCGCGGTCACTGAAGGACCTGTTGGTCATCATCGAACGCATCGAGGCGTGCGGTGCGCAGTTTCGAAGCCTGACCGAGCACATCGACACGCGCTCGCCAGCTGGCCGCATGATCTTTCAGATCGTTGGAGCTTTCGCAGAATTCGAGCGGGAACTGATCCGGGAGCGGACGAAAGTCGGCATGGCAGCAGCCATGCGACGCGGCGTGAAGATGGGTAGGCCGACAGCAATGACGCCGAAAGACGAAGAGGAATGCCTGCGTCTATGGTTCAGCGGGAACCACACCCGCACGTCACTAGCCAAGCGATACGGCACCCACCTAAGCAGCATCAAGCGTGCGATTAAACGCCACAATGAACGCATACAGCTGAGCCTACTGGACGCAGCGTAACACGACCGCCCTTAACAGCTGCGCGCGACTATTTCCTCTTGCACCTGCATCAACTGCGCACGAACCGAATCCTGTTCAAGCTTCCAGCCGGTCCGCCGCAGTTGATCAAGCAACATTTGCTGATCGACCATCAGCCTCTGACACCGGCCCGGCGAATACGGAACGGATTGAACAGTCTCGGTAGTAACCTTCCCATCGGAACGCGTCGTAGTAGTTGTCGTCGTCGTGACGCTATACGACTGTGCGCCAGCGATACCGGATTGAATTGAAAGGCAGACGAAGCCGAAAAGAAAATAACGCATTTAGCGACCCTTGCTGTGACCCTATCGCAAACATATCACAGTCGAACAGACAGGCTACTGAACGCGGCTCAGCGCTTGCGCAGTAACTGGGAGCGCAGGAGCTTAGCGAATACCTCATTGCGTGTAACGTCCTTGAACTTGAGATAGTCGTTCAAGGACTCGACCAACTCCGCAGGCAATTCCACCGTCACCGATACGAGCTCATGCCTCGCACGGTATGCCGCTTGTCTCTCAGCAGCAGTCATCGCATTGCCTGTAGGCGGACGCCCGCGCTTGCGTTTCACCGGTACGAGCTCACCAGTCACCTTATCGCTAGCGTCACGCATAACAACCCCCTCGCTTTTAGGAGTCTTAATTATCGTCACACGTTACGATAATTACAAGGCATATCACACCGACTTTAAGTCAACCGGCCTAGTAGCGCTCATCCAGTACTGACTACCGTCCCGCGTCACGAAACAGCGTATGTCCTGAATGGCGAATTCCTCGCACAGCGCATACATCGCATCACGTACAGCGTCGATCACCGAGGGGCATTCAGTCTGCAGGAGATATGTGGTCGCCTGAGGCACGTTGATACCCCGAGACGTGAAGTAACGTTTTTTGTTGAAGACGTGTTTCTCAAGGTCCTTGCCGATGTATTTGGCGATATACCCCGCCAACGCATCCAGGCGCCACTGCTTACCGAAATGCCCATCCTTGGGTGCCCTGATGTGGCAGTAGCCGTTGCCACGACCACCCACAGCCTTGAGCCAGCAACGCCGAGCCAGATGCAATGCAGCCCGGCCTGACACCGCTACGTGCATGTGCCACGCACCACGTTTCTGCAACTCAGGGACCGCGATGTAGTGGAACTGCGCATGCTTCGCCATGAGGCGGCGGAAAACGTCCCAGATGGCCATAAAGCGGGCGATATCAGAGATGCATTCACGCGTAGTAAGGGTGACCATGTGAGTAGCCCTGACCGACTTCACACGCAACCGGATATTCTTGCGCGCAGCCTTTGCAGCCACCCGCATGTTGCGATCCCGGTTTTCATTTTCCTCATCCCCGCGCTTGCGGCGAGGAAGGGCTCGAATCTCATCGATGCGCTTGCGGACAGCCTTTGTGTAGCCGTAGAACTCCACGCTTCCATCATCGAAGGACCGGACCCGACCAATCACATCATCGCGGAAAGGGCTGTAACCTTCAGTTTCACTATCACGCTCGATAGATTCATCATTTTCTACTATCATAGATGCACGCATGGCGAGTGTCCTAAACGAGTCGCTGTGTACGGGCCGGGAGTGCTGGTAACACTCGCCGGCCTTTTCTTTTGTCCGCTACCCGGAGAGCCGCGCCGGTAGTGGATTTACGTTAAGTCTTATTACTACAAGTAGGGGCGCCCTTCGGGCGCCCCGTGCCCTCGCTAACGCTCCGTCCCGTGGCGCCCGAGCTTGCCCCGCTGATTCGTCATTAGCCCAACGTAATCCACCGCTGGACGCGATAGGCGGGCCGTGGCGCGATTCTTTTGCTCGCGGGTAGGCAACCCCACACCAACATCAAAAGATCGATCAGAACGCTTCGCGTTAGCGGCGCTCGCCGCGCGGCATCTCCGGTCAGCCATCCGAGCGTCTCCAGTCCGCTGAGCTCGTCGTCCCTTGATCGACCATATGTCACTCGCTTCGAACTTTCGCGGCATAAACGGGTGACCTCCCAATTGCGAAAAGGCCGCAATCGGGCCCCTCCCATTTATTCCACGTTTCGAAGCGAGCGCCATAGCATGGTCGCGGGACGACGAACTCAGCGGACTGGAGCCGAAGCAGCTTCGGCAGGCTTCCCGGAGACGAATACGCCGGGACTCAGAATCTAGCGGCCCGGTGCCTTTCAAGGACAACACCATGAACCAACTGACCCTCTCACTCATCGGCGGCGCCTGCAACGCACCGCTGTGGTTCGCCCTCCCGCGCAAGCGTCGCAACGTCAAAGGCCGCTTTGCTTTCGCGCCCTGGAAGCAACTCGCGCTCAAACTGCCGATTCGCAAACTCATCCGCAACACCTCACATTTCATTTGGACCCGCCCAGACGGCAAGCAGTTTGTCTGCCGTACCATCCGCTCCCTTGTCGCCCGCGTCATGGACTACGATGGCGCGATGCTTCGTGGCTTGCTCCCCATGGCCGAGCGCCTCAAAACCAAGCGCTAGGCGCAATTTTGTGCCGCATCGAGACCAAAATTCGACAACCAGGTCGTCGGAAATCGTCTTCGATCGTGGCAACTTATTGCGCGAGCCACCAAAAACTAAAGGCTATCGCGGACACCGTCTCCACCTTCGAGCAGCCGCGCCCAACCGGCATTGGGGCAATTCAACGCTTCGAATTGCGAGGGTCTTTGACCACGCCCTCATCCTCTCCAAACGCCTCTAAGTCAACCGCCGTCAGCCGCCGCGAACCGAGTCGCCCAGTCGCCGCCATGGGCACCACATACTGTGGAACCACCTCAACACGCCGCGCCGAATCGCTCGCTGGAACACCCACAGGAGCCTGTACCGCAGTCTGCTGTACGCCAGATGCAGGCGCAGCACCATCGGCATCAAACGCCATAAAAAAGCCGTCCTTGACAATCTGCAGGCACTGCCCATCCGACACGGTCAAACGCGTGCCCTGCTGGCTGTAGCACGCACAACCATGCTTGACCTGAACACACGCCACTGGCACCGGCACGCGCTTCGGTTTCGTGAGCTCGTCATACACCGGCGCGGTGTAATCCAAACCTGCCACACGCGGCGCGTACTGCTGCACGTATTGCTCCGGCGTAAGCGGCCCGCTTTGCTGCTGCGTACCAGGAGCACCGGGACCACTGAGCACCGCCGAAGGATTCGCGACCTTCTTGGTCTCAGGCTCAGCCGCGGCTGATTTCTCTGCAGCCGGATGAGCGAGGTTCCACAGCAGCTTGCCACCCGCCCCAAGCGCCGCCAAAACCACGAACGGCAGCACAAACATGAGCTTGTACTTAAGCGGCAGCTTTTTCTTATGCGTATGAGCCTCAGCCGACTTGTACCACTCGAAAACATGCTTGGGATACGGAAACGACGACCGTTGCGCGCGCTTCAGATTGGCATTAGTCGGGTCCTGCACCTTCTGCATCTTGAACACGTCCGCCGCCTGCCGTCCGAACTGGCGGATCAGGTGGACATGCTCCCCGGCCAACTTCTTGATGTGGTTGTCGACCAACGACGGGTCCTGCGTCATGAAGAACAGATCGAAGCCTTTGTGCCGATGCGTCTCCAATTCCTGCACATGGATCGGAGGCGCCGACGACGACGGGCGTGGCTTCATGACCTTCTGCACCTCATCAATCACGATGATCGACTTGGGCGGACATTCGTGCCACTTCGTTGGATCTTCAAGCAGCTGCCAATCGAGAGTGAGCTCAGGAATACCGTGATAGAACACCGGCCGGTTTTCCTGCTTACGCATCTCCTCCACAAAGAACAACGTGTACAGGCTCTTTCCGTTGCCCGGCTGGCCCGTTATCAAGGTCAGCAGAGGCGAGCCGAAGAAGCCGGATTGGCGCAGCCAGGACAGTATCGGGCGATGGATCATTTGGAGATAATTTTCCGCAGAGAGCCGCCGGTGAGCCCGTTGAGCGTGGCCCGGATCAGTAGCGTCGTGACGATCAAATTGAAGCAGTAGGGCACCTGCAGCACGCCCAGCACGCCCAGAATGTTCCAGGGAAGATCACCCATTGCGAGCAACTTGTCCTTGAACAGCTTAGTCAATGCCCCGAGCATCAAATCGATGCCCGTGAAGCTGGCGAACCCCAGGCCAAGCGCCACCAGCACACGGCCCACCAGAGGCACGACGGCCCGAGCCAGCATCGCGACGATAGCGGCGGCAAACGCAGTGATAAACGGCATTAGAAAGCCCCTTTCAGCATGTAGGCACACAGCGCCAGCGTGCCCAAGATATTGAGCGTGCCGAACAGCTTGCCCATGTCGCACAGCGGCGCCGTACTGATCGTGATGTGTGTAGGCGCGATCCAGACAATGCCCGGCAACGAGATGTCCACGTCCGGGATGCACTTGGCCACCACGCCCATGCTGTCGACCGCCGCATACTTGTCCTTCATGCTGACCTCAGTAGCACCGCTAGGCGTCGGCAAAGTACTCGCCTGAGGGTCTTGCCCCGTCGTCAGCTGAACGCCATACGCGGTCGCGTCATCCGTCTTCTGCATATCGCACCGTGACTTCCACTGCTGCTGAACCATCATGCATTGGATGGCATCACCGCTGCAGCTCGGGGGCGTGTTGCAATCATCGCCACCGCTCGCCGTGTTATCGAGCGATTTCTTGCACACCGGATCGTTCGGGTTCTTGCTGCAAAACGAGTCCTTACTCTCCGTGTTGGCATCCGTCTTCGTGGTCGTGGTCGGCGTGCCCCCACCAGCAGGCGTCGTTGTCGTAGTAGTTACAACATTGGTCGTCACGTTGTTGTTATTGACGGTCGTGGTTGTCGCAGTACTGGTCTGAGTCGTGGAGCCATCCGGATTCGTGGTAGTCACCTTGCCCGCAGTCGCGTTATCGGTCTGCACGCACTTCACGCAGATTGACACGCCATTGACGGTCCCGGTACACATGCCCGCCGAGCATTTGATCGGCTGATCCTGCACCGGATCAGTCGCGCCAGCAGGATTCCCGCTGCACACCTGACCCGTGGTCGTCAGCGGCCCCATGAACTGATATTCCCACTTGCCCGTGGTCAGGTTCTTACCGCCAACCCGCCCCGAGGCAATCATGCCGCAGCCGCCAGACGTGCCCGTCATGGGAATGCAGAAATTGACACCCGCCGCCAATTGAGCGTCTGACGTCACCGTATAGTGGTCCGCATTGGAAGTTTGGCCGGCAGCCGGACACGTCGGAGGCGGAGGCCCGCACTGATCCGACAGGGGCTTAGACGTATTGGGAGCAGAACCATCCCCGCACATAGTCCCAACATAAATATCTGCATACGCATAGCCGTTCGGCTGAAAACACATCGTGTCGTTCTGCGCCGGACCCACCCCCGGATAGCCCTGCGGATTCAGCGCGGCACACGCAGCCGCCTTAGTAGTAAACCACGCCGAAAACGTAAAGGGAGAAGCCTGCAACCGCACCCGATACATCGTTTGTGGTGCAGCAGCATAAGCATCAGAAACCCAACTCAGGCCAAAGGCACACAGAGCCAAGGTAAGACACATCGCACGAATCGCGCGAATGCTTAAGCAGCCCAGCACAGCCCGAAAGAGAGAGAACGACCAGCGCATAAATCAGCCCCCGGAGAAGAGAATCCATCCTGCCCCCAACAACGCAACCAACACGTAGTAACCCGCCATGACGCACCCCTAAATTAACGTCACATGTAACGCAAAATCTACGACGAAAACGACGCACAGAACCTGAAACGAAAACGGAGGCCGAAGCCCCCGTCAGAACAGCCGGGGCTAACCCCGAAGCGATCCGAATTACTTGATCGCCGAACGCACCCAGGTGTAGCAAGCCACGGTTGCCTTGACGCCGAGAGTCGCAACACCGATTGCAGCCACCGCAGCCACGCAACCCACGATGAACGTGACAATGCTGGACGTATCCGGCGGAGTGATGCCGGTATCAGCATGAGCGGACACCGCACCGCCCACCGAAGCACCTGCAACCATCACCTTCTGAGCGGACCGAGCTGCCAGAGCCTTAACTGCGCTGAAATTCTTCTTCATTTTTCATTCTCCCTGAGGTTCAAAGAACCGACCCATTGGCCGGAATATCCACGCGGCGGCCCACACCAACATGATCGCCGCGCCAATCATCGCGCCATCCGACATGGACAACGGTGGCAGCGAATGCGACAGCGCCCATTCATCTTTCGTCACCAGCAGGTACCCATCGCAGGCCAAGGCGTCGCCCTGAATCTGCTGCAGCTGGCCCGAGACAAATTGAACGCACAAAGCCATTACAGACCCCTTTTTTCCCGCCATACCCGTGCTGACAACTCACGGACCTTTTTTGCGTTTGCTGCGTCGACCTTTTTCGCCAGCACTTCCCCAATGTGCTCCCACACATTTTTCGTGAGGTTGTAGACGAAGCCCCCGAGCATCGCCCCCGCGATCACGGAGAACACCGAAACCGTGACCAGATTCGCTACTTGCTCCCACCCCAGAGGCGAGATATCCATCACCATTCCCCCATCAAACCGCCGAGCTCTTCAAGCGAGAGCACAAGACCCAACGACACAAGCCGAGGAAAGGTCGGCGCACAAGCCGGATAGCGCGTCAGCAACTCCGCAATGTCCAGGTGGCAGCGGAAGCTGTTACGCAAGCTTCTGAGCTCCCCCAACACGCTTTGGCGATCTTCTGGCGCCATGCTTGACCCCCTCGTAAACGAAACAGAGGCCGGCGAACCGGCCTCATGCAGATGGCCAACTAGGCCGCGATCTTGTCTTTCACCGGCTGTGCCACCGGACGCCCATTGAGCGGCTTGAGCTCCACGATTTGCGCGATGAGCTCACCCTCGCGGCTCACACGCAACTTGAAATCGGCCACGTACTCGCCAGGAACGGTGTCCTTGAGCGTTTCCGACACGTTGACGCGGCCGACATGGACGGTCTCAGTGATCTTGCCCAGCGCATCGGGCACACCTTCGGTCAGCATGCATTGCGCGTCATATAGGGTGTACGGACGACCAGTCTTGGAACTGATGCCACTGCGGACGTTGATAGCGAAAACGGTCAGTTTTTGGGTTGCAGACATATGAGCTCCGACGAATGAGCGATGAATTTGGATGGCCGGTTTACCCGACGTTGTTTACGGCCTACACTTCGCTTGAGCCATTCGGACTAAGTCCGTTTGGACAAACGAAGATTAGTCCGAATGGACAAGGTGCACAATTAGGAGTTTTCTATGAGCTACCAAGAACTGATAGCCAGAGCGCTGAAAGGTCGGAGCGTGAACAGAGCCGCGAAGGACTTTGGCGTTCCGCAGAAAACTTTCGACCGATACACCAAAGGCGAGCGCCTACCAGACTTCCACACCGCCTGGCGCTTAGCCGAAGAAGCAGGCATGGACCCCAAGGAAGCGTTTCAAATGCTAGCCGACGAAGAAGCCCGGCGAAGTGGGAAGGGGTTCGAAAAGGACCCTCTCCGCCAGCAGTAAGCAAAGCCCCACGATTTTTCACGGAGTCGTGGGGCTTTTGCATTGGGGGTGCGGAATCGCGCTGCCCGCATCATGGCGCGAGCAGCCCAAGCGGTCTCGCGCAGTCAATGCACTATCATGACGCTGCTCCGATTCGAACAGCCGCTCATGACCCAGCCTTCTTTCCCGCCCTCCACTCAAGCCCAATCCGGCGCCGATTTGCCTTCCGGCTATCTGCCGGACATGCCTTATCGCCACTACAAAGGCGGCGCCTATGCCATCGTCGGCCTCGGCGTGATCGAGTCGGACATGTCGCAGGTGGTGGTGTACGAGTCGATGCGGGACCGCTCCCGGTTGTGGGTGCGTCCGCTGGATGTGTTCGCCGAAAACGTGGCTACGCCACAAGGCACGCAGCCGCGTTTCGCACTGGACTGGCCGGCGGCGCTGGGCTGCCTGGACTTCCTGCCGCGCGCGACGGTGTTGCAGGTGCTGGCTTGCTACGACGCGCCTTACCGGCACTACCATGATCGCCGGCATGTGCTGGAGATGTTTGAAGCCGCGCAGGCGCGCGGTGTGGCACTGACGCCCGCGCAAGCGCTGGCGGTGCTGTTTCACGACGCGGTCTACGTGCCGGGCTGCGAGCATAACGAAGCGGCCTCGGCCGCGCTGATCGAGACCATGGTCGTCGGCGTCGATGCCGCGGTGACATCGCTGGCCGCGCGCATCGTGATGGATACGTGCGGGCATCGCGCCTCGGTGCCCGAGTCGGAACTCGTGCTGGATCTCGATCTCTGCCGTCTGGCGGCGTCACCGGCGGACTTCGGTGCCTGGACCACCGCTGTGTTCGAGGAAAACCGTGCGCTGCTGGCTAATCGCACCGGCCTGGACGGCGATGCCCTGTTCGCGGCCTTCCTGCAGCGCAGGATCGCTTTCCTGCAAGGCCTGGCGCAGCGCGCGCAGCTCTTCCTCACGCCGGCGTTCGCCGATTGCGAAGCGCCGGCACGCGCCAATATCGCGCGCATGGCCGCGGGAGGCTGACCGATGCCTACCGCTTCCTGGCTCACGCCGGCGACCGCGCTGGGCGTAGTGGGCCTGCTAGCCTTGTTTGCGCTATTGCTGCTGTGCTTGGTGCGCGGCTTGTTGCTGGTCATCCGCCCGCTCGTGCGCCGGCTCGATGCCGCGCGCCTGCGTGGCCGCGATGCGCTGCACGCGCGTGCCGGCCGGCAGTGGCCGCGCGTGGTCCGCATGCTGGAGCGCGATATCGCCGAACTGCTCCTGCTGGCGCTGGGCGGGGTCTTGCTGCTGGCTTGCGCGGGCGCTTTATTGTGGCTGGGCGAGTCCATCGCCGAGGGTGCGCCGCTGGTGCAAGTGGATCAGGCCGTGTTCGCGCAACTGCGCGCGTGGCAGCAAGGGTGGCTCGATACGGCCATGGTTGTGCTGACCGAACTGGGTGGAGCGCGAGTTTCCGTGGCGGTGGGCGTGACCGTGTTTGGCTGGCTGGCGTGGCGCCGTGCCTGGGTGGCGGCGGCCTACTGGGTGGGGGCGCTGGTCGGTGCGCGCGCTTGCGTGATGGTGCTCAAACTGGCGCTCGAGCGCAGCCGTCCTGCCAGCATCTACGGCGGCCTGGAGTCCTTCTCCTTCCCCAGCGGGCACGCCACCAGCAGCATGGTGACCTATGGCTTCCTGGCTTTCCTGCTGTGCTTGCGCCAGCCGTGGCGCGCCCGGATCCCGGTGATTGCGCTGACCGCGGTGACGGTGGCGCTGATTTGCCTGTCGCGGCTCTACCTTGGCATGCACTGGCTGTCCGACGTGCTGGCCGGTTGCGCGCTCGGTTTTGCCTGGATCGTGCTGCTGGGTACCGCCTACGCGACCCTGCACGCGCCGGAGCGCCTTGCGCCGCTACGCCTGGGCGTGGCCGCTGCTGCGGCGGTGGTGGTGGTTGGCGCCTGGATCGTGGCGTTCCAGTTGCCCACCACGGTGGAGCGTTATCGCCGTGCGCTTACGGCTGGAACGGTTCCGCCGGTGGCAGCCGCGAGACCAGCAACTGATCGATCTTGTGATGGTCGATATCCACCACTTCAAAGCGGAAACCCGCGGCCTCGATGGATTCCGACTTCTTCGGGATGCGCTTGAGCGTGTAGATCACCAGCCCGGCGGCGGTATCGACGTAATCCTCGCCGGGCAGCTCGTCCAGCTCCAGCGCCTTCTTCAGGTCCACCAGCGGCGTGAGGCCGTCGACCAGCCATGAGCTTTCGTCGCGCCGCACGATCTGTTCGTCTTCGGTGGAGTAGATGATGTTGCCCATCAGCGCGCCGACGATATCGTCGAGCGCGACGATGCCGACCACCAGCCCGTACTCGTTCATCACCACGGCAAAGTTCTGGTGCATCTCGCGAAAGCGCGTGAGCGACTCGGTGAGCGTGAGCGTGTCCGGGATCACCAGCACGTTCTTGTCGTGGTGCTTGCCGATATTGCCGATGTTGCCGATCACGCCGGTGGAATCGTCGGCGAGGAACATCTGCAGGATGTCCTTCGAATCGATATAGCCCAGCACGTCGTCGAGGTTGTGCCCGCACACCGGGTATTGCGCGTGCGGGTAATTGACCAGCTTGCGGCGCAGGCTGTCGGCGGGTTCGTCCAGGCCGATGTAGACCACCTCGTCGCGCGGCGTCATCACGGCGGTGACGCTCTTGGCATCGAGCTCGAACACGTTCTCGATCAGGTGAATCTCGTGCTTGTGCAGCACGCCCGCTTCCGCCCCGGCGTCGACCATGGCGGCGATGTCTTCCGAAGTGATCTGGTCGATATGCTTGGTGGGCACGCCGAACAGGCGCAGCGTGGCGTCGGCGGCGCCGTTGAACACATAGACGAGCGGCTTGAAGATCTTGATCAGGGTCAGCATCGGGTCGATCACCACCAGCGCGCACGCTTCGGGGTACGTCATGGCGATGCGCTTGGGGATCAGGTCGGCGAACTGGATGAAGAGCAGGGTGACGATCAGGAAGGAGCCGACATTGGCGATGCGCTGCGTCGCGACGGCGTCCAGGTAGGGCAGCAGCGCGGCCTGCACCAGGTCGGAGACATGCTTCTCGCCGACGATACCCGCCAGGATGGCCACGCTGTTGACGCCGATCTGCACGATGGTGAAGAAGTTGCCCGGCTCCTCCTTGAGCAGCATGATCTTGGTGGCACGGCGGTCGCCACGCTCGGACAGGGTCTGCAGCTTGGTGCGGCGCGAAGCGGTCAGCGCGATCTCGGATATCGAGAAGAAGGCGCTTACCAGGATGAGGAGAAGCAGGGTCAGGGCGAACATAGGTTTGGGAAAGCACCGTTCAGGCGCTTTGATGATGGTGCACGGCGCACGGTACTGTCAAATTCCTCAGCTTCCATAGAGGACGGCAAAAGGGCTCATTTAGGGGCGTGCTCGAAACTGACCGCCGGCGCCTCCAGCCGCTGCGGCAGCGCAGCAGCCACCTCCCGCGCCGCGGCGGCAAACTGCTCGCGCATATCGTCGGCCAGGCTGGAGCTGCCGCGGTGGCTGGCGCGCAGCAACTGGATCTCGAACGACAGGGCGGGCTTTACCTCGTGCAGCGAGACGCGCTCGGGGTTTGCGCCCAGCGCGGTGTACTGGTCGAGCAAGGTTAGGCCGAGGCCGGCATCGACCAGGGCCAGTGCCAGCGAGTAAGTCTGGACTTCCAGCGTGGAGCGCGGCTCAAGCGCGTTGCGTGCCAGCGTCTGGCGCACCAGCAGGCCGAGCGAACTGTTGTCGTCGTAGGCGATGAAGGGGCGTTCCACCAGCCGGTGCATCGGCACGTCGGCCCGGCGCCCGCGCGACGATAGCGGCTCGCCCCGAGGCACCGCCAGCAGCATCTGCCCGCCGGCCACCGGCTCGCTGGAGATGGCCTCGTGGCGCGGCGGCGAGAAGGCAAAACCCAGGTCGATCTGGTTGGCCAGCAGCCCCTGCACGATCTCGTCGGTGTGGTGGGTCAGCACCTGAACCTGGGTCTCGGGATGGCGCGCGCAGAAAGCGCGTACGGCAGGCACCAGCAAGGGGCTGGCCAGGCTCGGCGTGGCCGCCACACGCAGGCGGCCGGCACCTTTGTGGCGCAGGCTTTCGGAGACGCGCCGCACCCGCTCGATCTCGCCATAGAGCCGCTCGACATCACCGTAGAGCGCGGTGGCCTCCGGCGTGGCCTGCAGCCTGCCCTTGATCCGGTCGAACAGGCGAAATCCGAGCGTGGCCTCGGCATGCTGCAGCACGCGCGTGACGACAGGCTGCGAGACATGCAGCAGGCGGGCCGCCTCGCTGACGGTGCCGGTCAGCATGACCGCACGAAAGACCTCGATCTGGCGCAATCGCATCGGGTAACGGATGGTGCCTGGGGAGCACCTATAGCCTAAAGACATATTCTTGCACGTATTCGCATTGGGCAAGGCTGGCTGCTTGGTCTAACCTTCGTCGGATCGGATTGGACCGGGGCAGAGAGGCGGACGATGAAGGTTGTGATCGTGGGGGCGGGCGTGATCGGGATGAGCGCCGCGTGGCGGCTGGCAGGCGACGGGCATGAGGTGACCGTGCTGGAGCGGCACGGCGGCCCCGGCGAGGAAACCAGCTTCGCCAACGGCGGGCAGCTCAGCTACAGCTATGTCGCCCCCCTGGCAGGCCCGGGGGTGCTGGGCAAAGTGCCTGGCTGGCTGCTGCGTCCCGATTCGCCGATGCGCTTCCGGCCCTCGGGGGACCCCGCGCAGTGGCGCTGGCTGGCTGCGTTTGCCCGTGCCTGCAACGCCGCCACCAGTGAAGCCACCACGCGCAAGCTGCTGCGCCTTGCCTTTTACTCCCGCGACCTGATGCAGGCTTTCGTCGACAGCCAGCCGGCGGAGTTCGGCTTCGCCCGGCGCGGCAAGCTCATTGTGCATCGCGATAAAGACAGTTTCGAGGCAGCCTGCCGCCTGCTCGACTATCAGGCCAGCCTGGGCTGCGAGCAACAGGCGCTGGACGGCGATGCGTGCGTGGCGCTGGAGCCGGCGCTGGCCGGCATGCGCGGCGAGATCGCCGGCGCCATTCATACCCCGAGCGAGGAAGTGGCCGATTGCCATCGCTTTTGCCTGGCACTGGCACAGTTGCTGCGCGGCAGGCCTGGCGTGTCGCTGCGCTTCGGCGCCAGCGTGCTGGGCATCGAGTGCGAAGGCGACCGTGTGACCGGCGTGCGCACCGCGTCCGGCATCGAGCGCGCCGATGCGGTGGTGGTGGCCGGCGGCATCGGCAGCGTGGCGCTGCTCAAGCCGCTGGGCCTGCGGCCGCCCTTGTGGCCGCTCAAGGGCTACAGCATCACGGTGCCGATCGCGGATGGCGCCAGCGCGCCGCATATCAGCATCACCGACTTTGCGCGCAAGATCGTCTATGCCCGCATCGGCAATACCTTGCGCGTGGCCGGCATGGCCGATCTGGTGCGGGCGGACACCGTCATCGACCGCGCGCGGATCGCCACGCTGGCCGGCGAGACGCGCGCACTGTTTGGCGACATCGCGCCGCGCATGGAACCTGGGCAGTTGCAGCCATGGGCCGGCCTGCGTCCGGCTACGCCGAGCGGCCTGCCGATGGTGGGGCCTTCGCGCCTGCGCGGCTTGTGGCTTGATATCGGCCACGGCGCGCTCGGCTTCACGCTGGCCATGGGCAGCGCGGGTTTGCTGGCCGATGGCCTGGCAGGGCGCAAGCCGGTCATCGAAGCCGGGGATTTCGCCGCGACGCTGGCCTGAGCCCTAGCGCCGGCGTTGCAGTTTTGTTTGCGTCAAGGCGCAGAGACGTCACCACCTCAATACTTCACGAGCCGTCACCAACCCAAGGAGAAAGCGATATGCAATCCAACGTTCGTCCCCACCGATTCTCCCGCTGCCTGCTGGCTGCCGCCATGCTTGCGTGTGCCGCCGGCGCGGCCATCGCCGACGATGGCGAGACGCTGCGCAAGATCAAGGATACCGGCGTGATCTCGCTGGGCTATCGCGAGTCGTCGATCCCGTTCTCCTATACCAATGGCAAGGACGTGATGGGCTACTCGCACGAAATCCTGCTGCAGATCGTCGACAAGGTGAAAACGCAACTGCAGATGCCCAACCTGCAGGTCAAGCTGGTCCCGATTACCTCTCAGAACCGCATTACGCTGGTGCAGAACGGCACCATCGACATCGAGTGCGGCACCACCACCAACAACCTCGAGCGTCAGAAGCAGGTGGCGTTTTCCAACAGCCTCTTCGTCTACGGCCTGCGCATGCTGACGAAGAAGGACTCGGGCGTGAAGGACTTCCCGGACCTGAAGGACCGCAACGTGGTGACCACGGCGGGCACCACCGACGAACGCCTGCTGGTGAAGATGAACGGCGAGAAGGGCATGAACATGAACCTGATCAGCGCCAAGGATCACGGCCAGTCCTTCCTGATCCTGGAGACCGGCCGCGCGGTGGCCTTCGTGATGGACGAGCCGCTGCTGTACGGTGAGCTGACCAAGGCCAAGAACCACGGCGAGTGGACGGTGGTAGGCACGCCGCTGCAGACGGAGAACTACGCGTGCATGTTCCGCAAGGACGATCCGTCCTTCAAGAAGCTGGCCGATGGCGTAATCGCCGGGCTGATGACCAGCGGCCGCGCCGAGCAGCTCTACAAGAAATGGTTCCAGTCGCCGATCCCGCCGCGCGGCATCAATCTCAACTATCCGCTCTCGGCCGAGATGAAGGATCTTTACGCACAGCCTAACGACAAGGCGTTCCAGTAGGCCAGGCCGGCGCGGGCAGGGCGAATCGTTATTGCTGTGCAACGGGAAGTTGCGGTAGGCTCAATGCAGGTCTACGCTCCTGGTGGGCCAACCCTTGGCGGCGCGAATGCGGTTCGCGCCGCTTGTGCTGACTGGAGAACATATGCGATCGCTTCGTACTGGCTGCCTCGGGGCACTGCTCGCCGTTTCGCTGCTGGCAACGGGTGCCGCCGTGCAGGCCGCCGACCTGCTCGACACCGTGAAGCAGGCCGGCGTGCTGAAGATTGGCCTGGAGGGTACCTATCCGCCGTTCAACTACCGCGGCGGCGGCAACCAGCTGGAGGGTTTCGACGTCGACGTGGCCAAGGGCGTGGCGGCCAAGCTCGGCGTCAAGCCGGAGTTCGTCACCACCGAGTGGAGCGGCATCATTGCCGGGCTACAGGCTGGCAAGTTCGATGTGATCGTCAATCAGGTCGCGGTCACACCGCAGCGCAAGCAGGTGCTGGATTTCTCCACGCCTTATGTCTATTCGGCAGCGCAGCTGATCCAGCGCAAAGACGACAAGCGCCAGTTCAAATCGCTCGATGACCTGAAGGGCAAGAAGCTCGGGGTGAGCCTGGGCAGCAACTACAACGAGCTGGCCAAGTCGGTGGCCGGCATCGACGTCAAGACCTATCCCGGCGCACCGGAGTACCTGCGCGACCTGGCGGCGGAACGCGTGGACGCCGCGCTCAACGACCGCCTGATGATCGGCTACCTGATCAAGACGTCGAGCCTGCCGCTGCGGCCCGGCGCGATCGTCGAAGGTGGCAATGCCGAGGTGGCGATCCCCTTCCGCAAGGACAATCCGAAGTTCAGGCAGGCCATCGACCGCGCGCTCGACGAGATGCGCAAGGACGGCAGCCTCGGCAAGCTCTCGGTGAAGTGGTTCGGCGCGGACGTGACCAGGCCGGCCAAGTAAGCGCGGGTTGCGCCTGCCGGGCGCGAGCCTGTCAACCGGGCGTTGTGACGTTGTGATGCTGCCATGGCCGCCCTCGTTGCCGTGGCCGGCATGCTCCAGGGCCTACCATGTCCGCTCTCCAGCTTGTCGCCGATTCGCTGCCCGTGCTGATGCAGGGCATGTTGCTCACCATCAAGTTTGCCCTGCTGTCGATGGTCTTCGGACTGGTGATCGGCACCGTGGTCGCCCTGATGGGCATCAGCCACCGGCGTGTGCTGATGGCCATCGCGCGGGTCTATGTCAGCATCATGCGCGGCACGCCGCTGCTGGTGCAGATCTTCGTGGTGTACTACGGGTTGCCCGGCATCGGCATTGCACTGGAGCCCACGCCGGCCGGCGTGCTCACGCTGAGCCTGAACGTGGGGGCTTATCTTTCCGAAAGCATGCGCGGCGCCATCCTTGGCATCCCGCGCGGCCAGTGGCTGGCGGCTTATAGCCTGGGGCTGACCCAGGGCCAGACGCTGCGCTACGTGGTAGGGCCGCAGGCGTTGCGGCTGGCGGTGCCAAGCCTGTCGAACAGCCTGATCAGCCTGATCAAGGACACCTCGCTGGTGTCGGTGATTACCGTGACCGAACTGCTGCGCACGGCGCAGGAGGTGATAGCGGCAACCTACCAGCCGCTGCCGCTTTATCTTGCGGTGGCTGCGATCTACTGGATGCTCAGTACGGCGTTGTCGCAGGTGCAGCGGCGGCTGGAGCGGCGGTTGTCGCTGCCGGGGAGGCATTAGGGGGTAGGGGGTAGGGGGAGGTGGTTTTTGATTTTGGCGGTGTTGGCGTTTGCACCCAATAGCCATACGACATCGCCCTGCGAGGTTGGTCGCTGTTTCTTTTTGCGGCGATGGTTGTTGCACCCAAGTGCGTACGACATCCCCCTGCGGGGGATGCCGGTCACTCTTCTTTGCTTCGGCAAAGAAGACTAACGAGAAGAAAGCCGACCCTGCCGGGGGCAGAGCAATCGCGGGTGCAAGGGACAGGAGATTCGTCGTACGGCTACAGTTCTGCTGGCATCTGCCGGTACCGGTTTGAGCGGCCACGAATCTGCCAATTTCCAGGATTCGTGGTGTGGCCCCCGGTAGCGGAATCCTTGCCCATTCGACCATCTACCGTTACCGGCGCGAACCACCACGACACATCGCCCGCCAATGGTTTCGTAGTGGGGCGGGCGCGGTGGTCAAGGTTTCGGGCTTTTCAAAGCGGTGCCACCGCGCCCACGACGGAACCGGTGCGCTTGCAACTTCGTGGCCGCCCACTTCGCGCGCGACAGACGGCTTGTAGCATGTGATGTCCGCTACCGGGGGCCCCACCGTGAATCCCGGAAGCTGGCAGATTCGTGGCCGCTCAAGCCGGTACCGGCAGAAGCTCGCCGGAACTCCGGGCCGTACGACGAAACCACCGAGCCTCATAGGCCTGATTGCTCTGCCCCCGGCAGGGTCGGCTTTCTTCTCGTTAGTCTTCTTTGCCGAAGCAAAGAAGAGTGACCGGCATCCCCCGCAGGGGGATGTCGTACGCACTTGGGTGCAAAAACCATCGCCGCAAAAAGAAACAGCGACCAACCTCGCAGGGCGATGTCGTATGGCTGTTGAATGCAAGAGCCAACGCCGCTCAAAGAAGCTACGCCGCGCCCCGCAGCACGAAAGCAAGAAAGCAAGAAAGCCAGCCGATAAGGCTGGCTTTCTTGTTTACCGCGAGGCGACTCCCACCCTCACCCCTGGGCAATCCTCTGCTCGATATGCCCCAGCGCTTCCTCCACCTGGTCCACCAGGATCAGGCAAAGGTCGCCCGGCTGCAGGTGCGACAGTGCGGTATCGATGGCGAGGAATTCCCCACGGATCTCCTCAATCGCGCTCGCGCGCCTGGCGCCTTCCAGGCCTTCGCGCAGCAGAGCCAGTACTTCGCCGTCTTCCCGGCCGCGCTGGCACTGGTCTTGATACAGGATCACCTCGTCGAATACACCGCCAAGAATCTCCGTCTGGCGGCGGATGTCGACATCGCGGCGGTCGCCCGCGCCACTGATCACCACCGAACGGCGCTTGGCCGGCATGCCCTCGATGGCGTTGCACAGCGCCTGGATCGCATCCGGGTTGTGGCCATAGTCGGCGATCAGCGTCGCACCCTTGTAGTCGAACACATTGAAGCGTCCGGGCGCATTGGCTGCGTCGTTGACGAACGTGGCGAGGCCACGGCGGATCACATCCCAGTCGATGCCGAGCGCCCAAGCCGCGGCCGTGGCGGACATGGCGTTCTCGACCTGGAAGCCGATGGTGCCGCCGCGCGTCAGCGGGATGCCCGACAGCGCAATGCGAACCTGGTTCTCGCCTTCGGCGGCCACGATATGGCCGTCCTCGACGTACACCACGCGCTTGCCCTGCGCGCAGTGCGTGGCCATCACCGGATTGTTCAGGTCGGCCGCGAAGAAGGTCACGGCGCCGGGGCAGGCGTCCGCCATGCGTACCACCATGGGGTCGGCTGCATTGAGCACCGCCATGCCATGCGGCGCCACGTTTTGCACGATGACGCTCTTGAGCACGGCGAGATCTTCCACGGTGCTGATGTAGGACAGCCCGAGGTGATCGCCTTCACCCACATTGGTGACCACCGCCACGTCGCAGCGGTCGAAGGCCAGGCCTTCGCGCAGCAGGCCGCCGCGCGCGGTCTCGAACACGGCGGCGTCCACGTCGGGGTGCATCAGCACATTGCGGGCGCTGCGCGGGCCGCTGCAGTCGCCGGTATCGATGCGCTCGCCCTTGATGTAGACGCCGTCGGTGCCGGTCATGCCCATGCGCAGGCCGCTGGCGGCGAGCAGGTGGGTGATCAGGCGGACCGTGGTGGTCTTGCCATTGGTGCCGGAGACCGCCACCACTGGGATGCGGCCATCGTCGCCGTCGGAGAACATGGTGGAGATGATGGCCTCGCCCACCGCGCGGCCCTTGCCGTAGGAGGGCTGCAGATGCATGCGCAGGCCCGGCGCTGCGTTGACCTCGACAATGCCGCCTGCCTGTTCCTCGAACGGCTTGAGCACGGTCTCGCAGACCGCGTCGACGCCGCAGATGTCGAGGCCGACCATGCGCGCGGCGGCCACGGCGCGCGCGGCCATTTCGGGGTGGACGTCGTCGGTGACGTCGGTGGCGCTGCCGCCGGTGGACAGGTTGGCGTTGTTACGCAGCACCACGCGGGTGCCCTTGGGCGGCACGGAGTCCGCCGTCAGGTTTTGCTTGGCCAGCGTAGCCAGCGCGATATCGTCGAAGCGGATCTTGGTCAGCGAGGTAGCGTGGCCCTCGCCGCGGCGCGGGTCGCGATTGACTTCCTCGACCAGCTCGCGCACGGTGTGCTTGCCGTCGCCGGTGACCTGGGGCGGGTCGCGGCGGGCAGCGGCGACCAGGTGATTGCCCACCACCAGCAGGCGGAAATCGTGACCGGGGATATAGCGCTCGACGATCACGTCGGAGCTGATGTCCGCAGCCACCTCATAGGCGGCGATGATTTCCTCGCGGGTGCGGATACGCACCGCCACGCCCTTGCCCTGGTTGCCGTCGCGCGGCTTGACCACCACCGGCGCATCGATTTCCTGCGCCACGGCCCAGGCTTCGTCGGGATCGGATACCGAGCGGCCCATCGGCACCGGCACGCCGGCCGCGTGCAGCAAGGTCTTGGTGAGTTCCTTATCCTGCGCGATCGATTCCGCGACGGCGCTGGTCATATCGGTTTCGGCGGCCTGGATGCGGCGTTGCTTGCTGCCCCAGCCGAACTGCACCATGCTGCCTTGCGTCAGGCGACGGTAAGGAATGCCGCGTGCCACGCCCGCATAGACGATGGAGCCGGTGCTCGGTCCCAGGCGCAGGTCTTCGTCGAGCTCGCGCAGGCGATGCAGCGCGTCGGCCAGGTCGAAGGGCACGTCGTCGCGCGCGGCGCGGCACAGCGTGGCGGCCAGTTCCATCGCGAGGCGTCCGACTTCCTCCTCGCTGTACTGCACCACCACCTGGTAGGTGCCGGGTTCCACGGTAGGCGCGGTGCGGCTGAAGCTGACCGGGCAGCCGGCCTCCGCCTGCAGGCGCATCGCCGCGCATTCCAGCGCGTGCGCCAGCGACACCACGCCTTCGTTGTCGTCGGGCCGCAGCGGGCCCACCTCGGGAAAGCGCGCGCGCAGGCGCTCTTCGAAACCGGGCAGGTCGGCCAGGGTGTGGGCCTCGTCGGAGCACGATACGATGGCTTCGATGGCAGTGTGGCGACACCACAGGTTGGGGCCGCGCAGGGCCCGGATACGTGAGACTTCCATGAAATCAGTTTCCTTCCGGATCAGGCGCGGCGGCCCGGTTGGCCCATCCACTGGTGCACCAGATCGATGGTCGGCAGCGTCGATGCCTCATCGCATTGCAGGACCAGCAGGTCGCCGGCCACGACTTGCGCGAGCGCGGCCTCGATGGCCTGGCGGCGCGTGCCTTCGTCGATGATCTTGGTCACGCGGCGGCCTTCGTAAAGGCCTTGCTTGAGCAGCGCGCGCGCTTCGGCATCGGGCAGGGCGCTGTTGACGGAGCGATCCTCGCACAGGAAGACGCGGTCGAAGGCGGCGCCCAGCACCTTGCCTTGCTTGACCATGTCTTCGTCGCGTCGCTGCACGCCGGCGCCATACACCACCACGCGCCGATCGCTCGGGAAGCGTTCCAGCGCGGCCACCAGCGCTTCCAGCGCCGGGGCATTGTGGGCGTCGTCGATCACCACGGTGGCGCCGTTGCGCTCGAACAGCGTGAAGCGGCCGGGCGCATCCACCTGGCCCACATCGAAGGTCACCACGCCAGCGCGGATCAGGTCGTTTGAGATGCCAAGCGCCCAGCCGGTGGCGACAGCCGCCAGCACGTTCTCGACCTGGAAGGCCACCCGGCCAGCATAAGTGAGAGGGATCGCCGCCACGTCGGTCAGCGGCGTCTCGCGGCTGCCGGTGGCGAGTACTACCTTGCCGTCGCGCACATAGACCGCGCGGCGTCCGGCCGCGCGATGCGCGGCAATGGCGGGGAGGTCCGCGGACAGGCCGAAGAAGATCACGTCGCCGTCGCACAGCTCCGCCATCTCCACCACCAGCGGGTCGCGCGCGTTGAGCACCGCCACGCCGCCGTCCAGCACCACGTCGACTTGCGTACGCAGCACGTTGTACATCTTCTCGACTTCTTCGACGTAGTACTGGCCGAGATGGTCGGGCACATCGATGTTGGTCACCACGCCGACCTGGCAGCGGTCGTAGGCGAGGCCTTCGGACAGGATGGCGCCGCTGTCGTTTTCGAGCACGGCGGCATCGACGGCGCGGTTCATCAGGATGCGATGGGCTGCGTCCCAGTTGGCGCGGTCGCCGCCCTGGACCTGGCGGCGGTCGAGATAGAGGCCGTCGCTGCAAGCCAGGCCGGTGTGCTTGCCGGAGAGTTGCAGCAGGCGCGCCACCAGCTTGGCCACCACGGTCTTGCCGTTGGTACCGGTGATGCCGACCACCGGAATGCGGCCGTTGTCGTCGCCTTCGCCGGCCGGGAACAGGTGATCCACGACGGCACGGCCCACCGGGCGCGCTTCGCCGTTGGAGGGCTTGAGGTGCATCAGCAGGCCAGGGCCGGCATTGACCTCGACGATGGCGCCGCGCTGCTCGGCGAGCGGGCGCGAGATATCCTGCGCCACCAGGTCGACCCCGGCGATATCCAGGCCGACCACGCGGGCGGCCAGGGAGGCATGCGCGGCCACGCTGGGATGCACGCGGTCAGTCACGTCGAAGGCGACGTTGCCGTTGCGCTGGATCAGCACGTGCTTGCCTTCGGGCGGCACGGATGTGGCGTCGAAGCCCTGGCGCTTGAGCTCCAGGCGCGCGGCCGAATCCAGCCGGACCTTGTTGAGCGGGTGATCTTCGGTGCTGCCGCGGCGCGGATCGGAATTGATCTGCGACTCGATCAGCTCGTCGATGGTCGACTTGCCATCGCCGGTCACGCTGGCGGTCTCGCCCATGGCGGCGGCCACCAGGCGGCCGCCCACCACCAGCAGGCGGTGTTCGTTGCCCGGCACGAAGCGTTCGACGATGACGCCGCTGCCTTCGTCGATGGCCACGCCGTAGGCGGTCTCGACTTCCTCGCGGGTGGTCAGGTTGGTGAACACGCCGCGGCCATGGTTGCCGTCATAGGGCTTGACCACCACCGGCAGGCCGATGTCCTCGGCGGCGTCCCAGGCGTCGGCGGCACTTTCCACCAGCCGGCCTTCGGGCACGGGCACGCCGCATGACTCCAGCAGGCTCTTGGTCAGGTCCTTGTCGCGCGAGATGCTCTCGGCGATGGCGGCGGTGCGGTCGGTCTCGGCGGTCCAGATGCGGCGCTGGCGGCTGCCATAGCCGAGTTGCACCAGGTTGCCCTCCGACAGGCGCAGGGCAGGGATGTCGCGGTCGTCGGCAGCGTCGACGATGCAGGCGGTGCTCGGGCCCAGGCAGTGCTTGTCCACCAGGCGGCGCAGGTGGTCCACCGTCTCCTGGACGTCGTAGGGGCGGTCCCCGATGGCTGCCATCACGAGGTCGCGGGCGGCGAACAGGGCCGCACGGGTGACGTCCTCATGCCAGGCCCGCACGATCACCTTGTAGACACCGCGGATCGGGGTCTCGCGCGCCTTGCCGAAGCCGCCGGGCATGCCGGCGAGGTTTTGCAGCTCAAGCGTGACATGTTCCAGGATGTGGCCAGGCCACGTGCCTTCCTTGAGCCGCTGCAGGAAGCCGCCGCGCTCGCCGATACTGCAGCGATGCTCGATCAGCGAGGGCAGCCATGCCGACAGGCGCTCGTAGAACCCCGGAATCGTGTTGGAGGGAAAATCCTCCAGTTCCCCGATATCGACCCACGCCTCCAGCACAGGCCGATATGTCCACATATTCGGGCCGCGCAGCGACATGACATCGAAAATCTCAATGTCCTTCTTTTTCATTGATTTAGCTTGAGGCAGTGGGCGAGTGCCCGAGAAATAGAAGCCTAACCTTTCAGTAACGTTACAACGGTCAGCCGGTTGACTTTCTTGATTAAAAAGCGATTGTGCAGTGCATCAGGGACGCCCGTGTGTTTGGCCTTATGTATACTGCGGGCAAATCGGCGGGCCGCCATGGTGCGCCCGCCTTAAATTGTTTCAAGTTATGTCCATAGCCCAGGGACGCAGCATGCCGTACCAACGATGACCCAACCTTCCTTGCCCGTGATTGACAGCGACGCCCCGAACGAGCCGTGGCGTAACGAAATCGGCACCCGCCTGCAACCCGGCGAGGCCGTCCTGGCCTGGCTGGAAGTCGACCTAGACGCAAAGCTGCATTTTACCCAAGGCTGGGTACTTGTGACGGATCGTCGCTTGCTGGCGCGCATGCCGGGGCAAAAAGACTGGCAGGAATGGACGATCCAGCCCGGATTATCGCTGCATCACGCCGATCACGCCGGGGTTGGCACGCTTGAACTGCACGACAGTGGGCGATTACTGGCCACCTGGCGCTACACGCTCGGCCACAACCCGGCCGCGCTGCGCCTGATCGACCAGTTCCACGCGCAGTGCGACCTGTCCGGCTCGGGCCGGGGAGGGCTGGCCGAGGCCGATGTGGAGGCGGTCTGCCCGACCTGCAAGGCACCCCTGCCGCCGGACGACGACCAATGTCCGCAATGTAGCCGCGATCTGGAGACCCCGCCGTCGACCTGGGCGCTGCTGCGCCTGTGGCGCTTTGCCAGGCCGTACCGGTTCCAGTTGCTGGCCGGCTTCCTGCTGACCCTGCTGTCCACCGCCGCCACGCTGGTGCCGCCGTACCTGACCATGCCGTTGATGGACAACGTGCTGATCCCGTACCAGAACGGCCTGCCTATCGACTACAGCCGGGTCAAGCTGTACCTGGCCGGCCTGCTGGGCGCGGCGCTGGTGGCATGGAGCCTGGGCTGGGCGCGGACGTACCTGCTGGCGCGGGTGTCCGAGCGCATCGGCGCCGACCTGCGCACGACCACCTACGAACACTTGCTGCGCTTGTCGCTGGAGTACTTCGGCGGCAAGCGCACCGGCGACCTGATGGCCCGCATCGGCTCGGAAAGCGACCGCATCTGCGTGTTCCTGTCGCTGCACCTGCTGGATTTTGCCACCGATGTGCTGATGATCGTCATGACGGCGGCCATCCTGATCTCCATCAACCCGTGGCTGGCATTGGTCACCCTGGTGCCGCTGCCGTTCATCGCGTGGATGATCCATCTGGTGCGCGATCGTTTGCGCCACGGCTTCGAGAAGATCGACCGGATCTGGTCGGAGATCACCAACGTGCTGGCCGATACCATTCCCGGCATCCGCGTGGTCAAGGCCTTTGCCCAGGAGAAGCGCGAGGTTGAGCGTTTCCGCGAGGCCAACCGGCACAACCTGGCGATCAACGACCGCGTCAACGCCGTGTGGTCGCTGTTCACCCCGACCGTCACGCTGCTGACCGAGATCGGCCTGCTGGTGGTGTGGATCTTCGGCATCTGGCAGGTTTCGCACAACGCGATCACGGTCGGCGTGCTGGTGGCCTTCCTTACCTATATCAGCCGCTTCTACACCCGGCTGGATTCGATGAGCCGCATCGTCTCGGTCACGCAAAAGGCCGCCGCCGGTGCCAAGCGCATCTTCGATATCCTCGACCACGTATCGAGCGTGCCGGAGCCCGTGCGGCCGGCGCACCTGGAGCGCGTCGAAGGCGCCATCGAACTGCGCGACCTGGGTTTCCGCTACGGCAATCGCGCCGTGATCCGAGGGCTTAACCTGTCGATCAAGCCGGGCGAGATGATCGGCCTGGTGGGGCACAGCGGCTCCGGCAAGAGCACGCTGGTCAACCTGATCTGCCGCTTCTACGACGTCTCCGAAGGCGCAATCCGACTCGATGGCGTCGATATCCGTTCGCTGCCGGTGTCGGAATTCCGCAGCCATATCGGGCTGGTGCTGCAGGAGCCGTTCCTGTTCTTCGGCACGATTGCCGAGAACATTGCCTATGGCAAGCCGGGCGCCAGCCGCGAGGAGATCATCGCCGCCGCGCGGGCAGCCCACGCGCATGAGTTCATCCTCCGGCTGCCGCATGGCTACGATTCGCTGGTGGGCGAGCGAGGCCAGGCGCTGTCCGGCGGTGAGCGCCAGCGCATCTCGATTGCCCGCGCGCTACTGATCAATCCGCGCATCCTGATCATGGATGAAGCCACCTCCTCGGTCGATACCGCCACCGAGAAGGAAATCCAGAAGGCGCTGGACAACCTGGTGCAAGGCCGTACCACCATCGCCATCGCGCACCGCTTGTCCACGCTGCGCAAGGCGGATCGCCTGGTGGTGATGGACCGTGGACAGATTGTCGAAGTGGGCGGCCATGAGGAGTTGCTGGCGCGCGAAGGCGCCTACTACAAGCTCTACCAGGCGCAGGCCCGCAACGTTGACGCCGATGCCGAGGCGGATCTCGATGCTGCCGCCGCGGTCACCGTCACCGTGCAATAAGGAAGGGAGGCCCTATGCAACAAGTCGATTTCAAGCTCTCCCGCAATGCCTTTGGGCGCCTGGTGATGACCACGGCGGATGGGACCGTGCATGAGGGCGTAGTGCCCGTGCGCGCTTTCCCGATCGCCGCGCCGGACGATGGCGTCGGCATGATCAGCGCCGACGGCCGCGAACTGGCGTGGCTGCCTCGCCTGGACACCTTGCCGGTCTCCGTGCGCGAGATGATCGAGGCCGAACTGGCCAGCCGGGAATTCATGCCGGAGATCCGCCGGATCCGCTCGGTGTCGACCTATGCCACCCCCAGCACCTGGGATGTGGAGACCGACCGCGGCCGCACCTCGCTGGTACTGCGCGGCGAGGAAGACATCCGCCGCCTGGCTGGTTCCACGCTGCTGATCTCCGACAGCCACGGCATCCACTATCTGGTACGTAACCTGATGGGCCTGGACAAGGCCAGCCGCAAGCTGCTGGACCGTTTCCTCTAAGCCGCACGGGCGTGCCATTCAGGGCGCGATTGCCGCGCCCTGGCATCAGTGCTTGCCGGTGAAGAGGAAGCCCACCTCGCGATCGGCCCGCATCGCGAACAGATAGAGCTGGCCGGGGGTGGGCAGGCTATGCGTGGTGGTCGGATCGTAATAGGCCACGCCGCTCATGACGGTATTCGGATTGCGGCAGGGCGGGCCGCCCAGTGTAATGCTGACGTTGTAGACCTTGCCCTGGCGGCGCGGCGTGGCGCTGCCCGTAAAGCTGCAACCCGTGCCGCCGTCGACGGTGAACTTGCCGTTGGCATCGATATCCAGCCGCGCGAATCCCGGGCCAAGCCCGGTGGTATCGATCACCTCCGTCGCGCCGTAGTACGTTCCCTTCAACCCATCGGCCGTGGCGATGTAGTTGTAGTCCGTGCTGTAGGTGGTGTTGACCGTCGCGACGCTGCCGTTGCGGTAGTTGAGTTGCGCCTGCAGTGCCGTGCCTGGCGTGTAGGAAGCGGCCAGGTTCGCTGCCGTGAGGCTGTAGCCCACGTCCACCAGGTTGAAGTCCCGTCCGTTGTTGTTGGTGGTGAGCGCGCCATTGCCGGAACTATAGTTGCCGGTCACCACGCCGGACGGTACGTCCGGTACACCTGCCCTGGCGTAGAACGCGTAATAGACATTCTCGTCGAGGACCAGGATGTTGAACCGTTCGTTGGCGACGGTAGTGCCGGTGTAGATGCCCGTGCCCAGCGCATTGGTGTCCGGAGCCGGTGGAACCACCGGGACCGCCGGGACCGCCGGTTCAGCGGGGACAGTGGCCGGTGGGGTCCGTATGATCGCCAGTCCGCCATCGTTATCCCCCGATCCGCCGCAGCCCACGAGAACCAGCGCGAAGCCGGCTGCCCCAATCGTTCTTTTCATTTATACGTTGCCCGTTCCGGTGAACCCGGGCGGCGCTGGCGCCGCCTTCCGGTTGTCGAAAAAAAAAGTGGACTGTAACAGCTGATTACAAATTAATGCAGTAGACGGCAGAGGGGTGCCGCGGTGCTTGCGCGTTCCGAAATCGGCTGGCATCGGGTATATGCCTCGCGAAAAAGACGCCCGCACAGGAACTGGCGGGCGCTGGAGGGCAACTGATGGCCGGGAGGGTGATTCCCCCGACCTGGAAGGTCGCCTCCTGGGAGGCGATCTGACCAGATGATGCAGAGAATCATTGCCAATGTGAATCAGACGGCTCTTAATTTCGCAGAGAGGGTGCAAAAATTCTGGGCGAATACCGCGCGTATTCGCAAGACATGGCGGCTGCGGCAAGTCCGCGGCGGACAGTTGACATCGCTCCGAATGTCCATATAATGCGACGGATTACTCCGTTTATTACAATCATGGCCAGGACGAAGGACGAACAGCTTCACGCTCAGCGCCGGGACGACATCTTGCGGGCGGCCGCGCGCACCTTCAAGACGAAGGGATTCCACTCCGCGCGTACCGAGGACATCTGCGCCGAGGCTGGACTGAGCGCCGGGACCGTGTTCAGGCATTTCGGCAGCAAGCAGGAAATGATCATGGAGATTGCCGCCCGCGAGTTCGCGCGTTACCAGGGCGAGGTTCGCCAACTGGCGAGCAGGGAAGGGCTTGAATGGCTCGGCCAGGTAGATGCGGCAGGGCTGGCGGCGGTCCTCGCGCCCTCCGAGTACGACCTGGGCGCGGATAGCTGGCTGGAACTACAGCGCGATCCGGAATGGAACGAGAAGGTGCTGGCCTTTGACCGGGACTTGCGCCAGACCCTGACCATGGAGCTAGAACGGGGCCAGCGTGAGGGCTGGGTGCGAGCCTCGCTCGATGCGCGCGGCGCTACCAACCTGATCCTGGCCATGTTTTCCGGCCTGGGGTTCGACCGCGACACGGGCATCGAAATCGATATGCAGGCCACGGCCACCGCAATGGCGGATTTCTGCCGCGTCTATATCTTTGCCTGATCCCGCGGGACGGCCCACGTAACGGCAGCTGATTAAAGCGATATCACAGCATATGCAAGTATTCCTGGCATTTCTCAAAACCGGACGGATTACTCCGTTTATTATTGGATCACTCCTTCTCCTGGCTTGCGGTCATGCCAGGCCAGTGGGCATGGCGGGGCAGTGGACCTTCCTGGACGACGGCACGGTCATCGACATCCGACCGTGTCCGGACGTGCCGGGAAATGCCTGCGGCATGATCGTGCAGCCGCCCCGGGCCGCTTACCGGCGCAGCGAGGCAGAGCTCAATAAGTTGTGCGGCGCGGTGCTGGTCGATGGCCTAGTGCCGCAAGAGAGCAAGGATGGGGACGCGCCCATGCTGATTGGCCAGATCGCCGATCCCGAGACGCTGCTCGGTGGCACAGCCGTCAGCCGCCATCCGGTCGATATCAGCCAGGCTTCCGCGCACCGGGCGCTGGTCGAGGTGCGGGGCCCGCTCGGACTGGTGGTCGAGCGATACACCCTGATCCGCCGCATTGCCCCGGCGCCTCGTTGCGAGTGAGGCAGGCATGGTTTCCCTTGCTCGTGCCACCCTCGTCCATGAATGGCGGCGCTACCTCGCCGCCGTGCTCGCCATCACCTTCGCGGGCCTGCTGATCGTTGTGCAACTAGCGCTGCTGCTGGGGCTGTTCGGCTCGGTCGCGGCGGTAGTCGACAAATCCGGCGCCGAGCTGTGGATCGGCTTTCGCAACACGCAAAGTGTCGATCTCGGCCGGCCGCTGGGGCGCGGGAGCGATGCGCTTGCCTGGTCCCATTCCGGTGCCGGCAGGATCGAAGCCTATACCACCGCATACGGCGACCTGAGGCGCCCGGACGGGGTGCCGGTAGCGGTGCTGCTCCACGCCATGGATGTGTCCGGTGCCGGGCTCGTTTTTTCGCGGCTGCTCACGCCGGCTGAGCGGACGCTGCTGCGCGAGCCCAATGCCATCATCATCGACGCTGCCGACATGCGCAAACTGGGCGCGCAGGTAGGCACCGCGGTTGAGATCAATGGCCGGCGGGCGCGCATCGCCGGCGTTGTCGAAGGCATACGCTCCGTCGGCGGCGTCAATGTACTGGCCTCGTTCGCGACCGCGCGATACCTCGCTCCGGAAACCGCCGAGCAGGCTGCCTTCTACCTGGTTCGGCTCAAGCCGGGATTCGATGCGCACAAGGTGGCCGCCGAGATCTCGGACAAGGCGCGATTCCCACGCTACAGCGTCTGGACGGCAGATACGCTTTCCACGCAGTCGCAGGCTTACTGGCTGCTCGAGTCGGGCTCGGGGATCGGCACCGGGTTTGCATCCCTGCTGGCCCTGGTGGTGGGCATGGTCATAACCAGCCAGACGCTTTCAGGCGCCATCCTGGCCTCGGTCAAGGAGTTCGCCGCGCTGCGCGCGCTAGGCGTACCGCACAAATCGCTGCGGGCCATCGTGGTTGAGCAGTCGCTCTGGGTCGGGGTGGCCGGCCTGTTCGCGACGGGGATATTCACGTTGCTGATCGCATGGCTGGGCGATGCCTTGCGGATTTCCATGCGGTTTCCCGCCTGGATGCTGGCAGGCGCCAGCGGGCTGCTGCTTGCGATCGCCATCGTTTCCGGGCTGCTCGCGCTAAGGCCGTTGGGCCGCGCCGAGCCGGCATCACTGCTTCGTTGAGGGGGAACCCATGCCCATCCAACCTTCACTCGCCAGTCGCGGCATCGCCAAGGCGGTCACGGTCGGCAAGATCACGCAGCAGGTGATCAAGGACAGCAGTCTCGAGATTTATCCGGCGGCGTTGACGCTGATTGTCGGGCCTTCGGGATCGGGCAAGAGCACGATGCTGTCGATGATGTCCGGACTGCTCAGGCCGGACACCGGCCAGGTCTTTGCACTGGACACCGAACTGTGGACGCTGGATGAAGCGGCGCTGGACCGGTTCCGGCTGGAGAACTGCGGCTTTGTCTTTCAGGGCTTCAACCTGTTCGGGGCGCTCACCGCGTTCGAGAACGTGCTGCTGCCCCTGCAGTACCTCGGCGCGCGTGGCGCAACGGCGGCTGCGCGAGCGCGGCGCGTGCTCGATGAAGTGGGGCTCGGCCATCGCAGCCACCTGCGGCCCGCCGAGCTTTCAGGGGGAGAGAAGCAGCGCGTGGCCATTGCCAGGGCGCTGGTCAAGAACCCCCGGCTGATCTTTGCCGATGAACCGACGTCAGCGCTGGACAAGACCAACGGAGAGATCGTGATCGACCTGCTCAAGAGGATCGCCGCCGAGCATGGCGCAACGGTGCTGGGAGTCACCCATGACCCCCGCCTCCTGTCGCATGCCGACCGCGTCATCGAGCTAGAGGACGGCATCGTCATCCGTGATCGGCGACAGCGTGGGCGGCCGTCTGCAAACAACCTCGCGCCAGAGGAGCGCAAACATGAATATGCATAGTCCGATTCGCCTGCCGAAGGCTTGCTGGCTCGTTGCCGCCGCGCTGTGGCTGGGCGCATGCGGCCATGAAACGCCAGGTGCGCCAACGTCCGCCCGGCATGGCGTCCCGGCGGGCGCGCTTGCCAGCGCCAAGGGGCGCGTGGACATCGAGGGCGGCCCGGTGCGCCTGGCCGCCAGGCGCGACGGCGTGATTGCCCGCGTCATGGTCGAGGAAGGCGATCGAGTGCGGGCTGGCCAGTTGCTGGCAACGCTGGACACGGAGATCGCGGTGCGCGGCCTCGCTCTGGCCCGCGCCGAAGTCGGGCAAGCCGTCCAGGAACGCAACAAGGCCCGCGTGGAACTCGGGGCTGCCGAGCGCGAGGCCAGGCGGCTGCAGCCGCTTGCCGATGACGAGACCATTCCGCGCCAGGAACTGGATCAGGCCAGGGACCGGCGCGCCAGCGCGGCGGTGGGCTTGCTTGCCGCCGAAGCCGCCATCGTCACGGCAGGCGCGAGGCACGCCATCGCTGAGCGCGAAGTGCAGGAGCGGTCCATCACGGCACCGCTCGACGGCCAGATCATCCAGCGGCAGGCGCGGCCCGGCAATGGCGTCAGCACGCTCAATGTCACGCCGCTCTTCCTGTTCGCCCCGGATGTTGGCCGCATCGTTCGTGCCGAACTGGAAGAGCAATACATCCCGGGCATCAAGACGGGAGGTCCGGCGGAAATCATCCTGGAGGCGGATCCCGCACGGCGGTGGCGCGGCAAGGTGCTGCGCGTTGGCAGAATCGTCGGGCAGCGAAGCGCGGGCGATGACCCCGCCGAAAAGCAGGACAACCGTGTCGTAGAAGTCGTCGTCGCGCTGGATGCGCAAGACTTGCTTATTGGCCAGCGCGTGGTGGTGCGCTTCCTGGCGAGCTGAGGAGGAACAGGATGCACCGAATCTGCATTGCCATGCTGGCGCTTTCGTTCCTGTTGGCCGGATGCGTGCCCGGCACGGTCTCGCCAACGCGTCCCGCGCCGCCAGCCCAGCGGTGGTCCGGCCTTGTCACCGAAGCGAGCGGGTTGCCCGATGCCGCCGAAGCGGCGCTGCCCGCCGATTGGTGGACAAGCCTCGGCGATCCCGTTCTGAACGGCCTGGTGGATGTCGCGCTCGACGACAGCCTGGACTTGCGGGCAGCGGCCGCGCGGGTCAGGCAGGCACACGCCTCGGTGGATGCCGCGCGTGCAAACAGGATGCCGCGCCTGGACCTGAACGTGAACGCGGAGCGGGGGCGTATCCAGCAATCCGCGTTCCGGGATGGCGAGGGCGGTCAATTTCGCGTGCCACCGTACCGGAGTTCGCACTTTGGCACGCAACTCGCCGCCAGCTACGAAATCGATCTGTTTGGCCGCCTGGCGCTTGCGCAGGGCGAGGCCGGTGCCCACGCCGATGCGACGCAGGCGGATCGCCGCGCGGTGCGGCAGTGGCTGATTCATGACGTCGTACGCACCTACGCCGATGTCCGTCTGGCCGACGCGCTACGCCAGGATTTGCTGCTGGATCTGCAGCTTGCCCGCAAGCTGACGGCGGACGAATCCGGTCGGCGCGAGGCTGGGCTCGCAACGTTGGCCGCCGTCCGGCATCGGGCCGATCTGGTGACGCAGCGGCAGCAGTCGTTGGTGCAGGTTGAACAAGATCGCCACGACGCCATCTCTCGCCTGGCGGTGCTGTTGGGTCGTGCGCCATCGGAACTGCAACTGGAGGCGCAGGACGGATATCTCGGCCGGATGGCGCTCACCGGGTCCCTGCGCGCCGACATGCCCGCTTCGGTGATCTCCAGCCGCCCCGATATCGATGCGGCATGGCACCGCGTAGTTGCCACCAGCATGGCCGCCGAGCGGATACGGCGCGAGCGCTACCCCACGCTCACGCTGACAGGCACGTCGGGGTTCCTGAGCCAGTCTCTGGGCCGGTGGCTCAGTGGCGATGCGCTTGGCTGGGCACTCGGATCCGCGGTACAGATGCCCTTGTTCGACGGGGGCAGGCTGCGGGCCCATGCCGCCCACGCGACCGCGACTGCCGAAGAGCAGGAAGCAGCTTACCGCAGGACGGTGCTGGCCGCGTTGGGCGAGGTGGAGGTCGCGCTCGGGGCCGTAGCCACCGCCAGCAGGCAGCGCGAAATCGCGGCAGCCGGTCTCGCACGGCGCGCGGCTGACCAAGCCGCGGCCAGGGCTTTGGTCGCGGCGGGGACAAGCGCGCGCGATGCCGCCCTACGGGCAGACATGGCATGGCTCGACGCGCGACGCGAGCTCACCGTGCGCCAGCACGAGGTGCTTGTCAGCTGGGCGTCGGCGCACAGGTCGCTGGGGCGGTAAGCGTCGCCCATTTCTTTAGTGCGATGCGAGATTCGCACTAACGCCATGGTTCCTGGTATCTCCGGATTATGGCGGCCGATTATAGGCAGTCCACCAAAAAGAAAAACCCCCGAAAGGCGTCGCGCCTTCGGGGGTTTGGGTAGTCCCGGGATTATCCGGGACTGAATATTGGTGGGCCGGCGTCAATCGAATAGTTGCCGGAAAGTGGCTGTGATGGCCGATCCTGATTTCTGGTTGTCGAAAGTTACCCCCAAAGTTACCCCCAAACTGGGCACGCTGCCCCTCCCGCGAGGTTCAGTGCGACGCGCGCCCGCCTGTCGAACGACCGGTGGTGGGCGGTGTTGCGTGGACGCTGCGCCGGCTCGCTGGAAAAGCTAGCCGCAAAAACGCTTGGTGACAATGGTGACAGGGTAGGGGATCGGCCGGAAAGCCATGCCTGTCAACGGTTTCAGTGTCACCAACTATCTTTGTGTTTTTTGGTGACACACATATATTTTGGTGACAAAGTTGGTGACAGTTCCAAATAGAGCACGGTGGCATCAGGCTTGGCGGGCCGTTTCTGCCCGCAAACCCGCTTGGCGCCGTGATATTTGCGTTTCGCGTGCGCCCGTGCTACGCGCGGCAGGCGGAGCCGTACTTGCCCCCTTGCTGGTGCTAGGCGGGATGGTCCGGGATGTAGCGCGAGGAAAACCCCCCCCCCCGTGGCCGCCCCACGGCTCGGGTGCCCATGCGATATCGCCCTCAAAAGATTGGCAATGGGTCAGCATGAGCGGTGTCGTGGTCGGGCCGGCCTGGCGCCAATCACTGTTATGTCAACCAGCCCGGCAGAGCACGCCCTAGGGCCGGCGCCTGCGCTTGTTCCAGTCCCGCCGCTTCTACGCTTCGCTATTGGTCATCCCACCGCTCTTCCTTTCGCCGGGCGAGCTGTGCCTCAAAGGCGGCCGCGTCGTGGAACCACAGCGGGCTTAAGCCATCGAGTCCACCGGCGAAGACCAAGTCCTGGAAGACGCTCGCAACTTCATCTGGGGTCATGCTGGGGTCGTCTGGAATGGCGGCGTCGGGCGAGAGCAGTTCATCCAGATCCATGCTCGGAAGCAAATTGGTCAGGGTCCAGCCTGCGGCATAGGGCCGCCCAAACTCGTCTACCCCAGCCGGCACGTATGCCACGCCGATTCCTAGTGCATCCCATCGTAGGACGGCCTTGACCAGGGAGGCTTTGGTCGGCGCGAATAGCCAGCCGTCATCGCCCAGATAGGTATCGCACGTCCATCCTTCTTCCACGGCGTACGGCAACTGCGCGCCATGGCTGCGCCAGAATTCCTCCTGCTCGTGCAGGGTGGGAAGTACGACAAAGAGCGCGCCATTCTGCAGCGGTGTGTGTTCTGGATAGGTGATGTCGAAGGGTCGGCGGATTGCCTTCACTTGAGTTCCTGAGTTGGACATGGCGAGATCTCCAGAATGGGGTGGCACGTCAGATCGGCTGTCTAGGCTTGGGGGGTTCGACATGGGCGTATTGGGGCAAAGACCGGGCAATTGGGGCATCCTCGGACGGTAAGCCATAGATGGAGGCCGTAAAAGTACCGAGTAATGCATTCGTGGATGGATTTTTGTGGATAACATCGGCAATGTGCTGTTTGCCAGACCCGGTCTATGCCCCAATGGAACCCGCCCGGTCCTTGTCGAGCTTGCCTAGTCGTCGCCATATGTTGAGCGGCGGGCAACGCGTTCCTCGTGCGCGCAAACCAGCATGGCCTCGAACGCCTCGGGTTCATAGAAACGCAGTCCGCCCGATTCGTCGCGCAGTTCGTCAAAGATCAATTCCTGGAACTGGGCAGTCACCTGTTCGGGCGTCAGCGCGGGATCATCCGGGACATTTCGGCGAGGGGATAGCCACTCCATCAGCGGTGAGGTGCCAGGTAGAGAGCCCGTGAGCGCCCAACTGCCGTCATAAGGGCACCCATAGATGACACCGGGCGGGTCATAGGCAACGCCAAGGCCGAACGCATCCCAACGCAATACCGTCTGGACCAAGGCGACCTTGGTGGGCGCGAAGATCCACGCGCGGTCGTCGAGGAACACGTTCCCTCCCACGGTGCTTTCCTGGGCGGCAAACGGCAGATTGGCACGATTTTCGCGCCAGAAAGTGCCGAGTTCTTCCAGCGTACTTAGCCTGACAAACACCGCGCCTCGATCTAGAGGCGTTCGCTCCGGGTAACGGATATTGATTGGGTAGTGAGGATCCAAGGCTTGCTCCTTGCAGTTGATTTGGCGGGGGCGAGATAAGCCATCAAGCCATTGCGTTATGGCGTTATGTTTCGTTACGTTACGTTACGTTATGGATGTTTCGAAACGCCGGTAGTGTGGGTGGAGTTGCACCACCATTCCTTGTGCACCAATAGCTTTGATTGCGCACACTGGCGACGATAGAATCGCACACTGCGAGGCCTAGGGCGGCCACCCGAAAGCCGGATTCCTTCACCAGCTGGCCTCGCATCCCCTGAAGGGCATTGGAAGGAATGCGCAAGGTAGCCGTCTGGTCGAAAGACTGTCGGTCCCATCTGCGCTCCGAAGCGGAGGGAAGGCACGTGGCTAGGCTGCGATATTGGCGCTCATTGCGTGTCAGTTTTGAGCGATCACTGTTCGAGTTGGATGACGACGGCTCTACAGAGTGGCTAGAGTGGCTCGACGCATGGGGCACGAAATTGCTCGTCCGTGGCGCCGCGCCGATGGGACGCTGCCGGCCTGGCGGCGCTACGCAGAGCTTTACCGGGCAAGCTGCTCACGGCCTTTTTATTCTTGCTCATGCCGCGTATGACCTATTGGAAAACGACTGTGGCATCTCGCTCGATGATGCTGGTCTGAATCGAGCCGTCTGCGAAATGACGTGGTGGCGTGACGAATTTGCTCGCATGGTCACGCAGGACCACTGTTTCGCAGAACAAGCTGCTTCGTCCATCGTTCAGGGGGGGCTTCGAGATAGGGATTACTCGCTGGGTTCCGCCGCGTTAGCGTTTGGGCAGGCGCTAGGAGTAACCGACGAGCGGTGGCGTGTCGAAGCGCAGCGACTGAAAGCAGCCATCCCCGACGCGCGACTCTTCTTGTGCCGCATGTATTGCGTGGCTAGCCTCGTGTCTATTGACGACGCGATACTTATGCTGCAGCGGGGAAATGCGCAGGGCGCCGTCCGACTAGCGATGGAGGCCACAGAAAACTATAACTCCGCGTGCATGGCCCTCCGCCCTTATGAGAATCGGATGGTTACGCTTCGTGAGGTTGCCACGGCCGGCGGCAAGGCTCGGCATCGGGATAGTCTAAAGGACAAGCTTTTTGTCTACGATTGCTGGCAAGACTGGCGAAGCGGGAAGCGGAGATATCCGTCTGGAGCGGAATTTTCCCGGGATATGCACTCCAAATGCGAACACATTAAGAGTGTGGGGACCATTGAGACTTGGATTGCCGGTTGGGCCAAGGGGAGAGGCATTCCGGAGGCTTGACAATGTACCAGAGGCCTCGCAATGGACTGTTCAGGCCAGCCGCTCGGCACGCCCAAAGGGACCCCTAAACGACACCCGCCCCCGGTCCCGGCATCTCGCAGCCAGCCTCGGCGCTTGGCTTTGTCAATACCCGGTCAGCTAGCTCAACGGCTATCGAGCAAGCTGGACGCACCGTCAACAAGCTCGCTCCCTCGTCTGCCGGCTTAGGCGTCTTTCTTGACGCATTGGCGAGCCTCACACTGGATTCGTACCGCTTCGGCGGGTCCCATCCCGCACCAGCGGGTATTACGAGGCCAGATATGAACGAAAGAGAGCGACAAACCCGACAACGCGCGGGCCTGTCAATTCATCACGCGGCAGTGCCAGCGCCGGCCGAATACGTGCGCACTGAACCCACCGGAAGCCCGGCCGAGGCGGCTGCATTGCGTAGCGGTCCGCTGTGGCGGCTGCCGCGCGTGCTGGAGTACACCAGCATTAGCAAGTCGCAGTGGTACCGCATGATGGCGGCCGGCGATGCGCCGTTGCCCGTGCACCTGTCCGAGCGTTCCCGCGCCTGGTACTCGTCGGAGGTATTGGCCTGGGCTGCCTCGCGCTCTAAATGTGGTGCAGCATGACGCGCCTGGTTCCCTTCGGCGATCAGGTGGGCTGCCAGCGAGAGGGAGCGTGAACGCCATGCCGCGTAACGTAAATCTTGGAAAATCTGGCGCCGCGGCCGACTCTGCACCACTGCTGACGGGTGGCTGTCAGCTGTTTGCCATCGTGGAGGCATTGGTTGAGGTGGCTGTGGCGGATGCACCTGGCGCACTGGGCACGCGAATCTTGCCGGAAGCGCTGCGGCGCCCACTCGATCAACTGCGTATTCGCAAAATGTTGATGCTGTGCCGGCAATCCGGCGCATCGCGTGCGTGGCTGGTGGGCCGATTGCGCATCCATGCGACGGAGGAGCCCGGCCTCTTGGCGCCGGCCTGCGTCACGCCGCAAGGCAACTATTGCTGTCGCGGCGCCTGCCTGGCGGGCAAATCCGCGCTGGCCATGCAGGGGGAGCTGTTGTGAGCGCTTTCGCTAGCCACTTGCGCCTTGTGGCCATGTCAGCCGCCCTGACGCTCGCCCGCTGCGGCCCAGAGCCCCTTGCCCTGGTGCTGGCCTCGCAGGCCTCGCCGGCGTGGGCCTTCGCCACGATGGCCAGCTCGCGCTATACTGTGCCCGTCGCTGCAACCACAGCGGCCGGGCGTGAGAACCCGAGTTCCATAGGCGGACGACCGCCTACTTTTGGCGGCTTTTTTTCGTCTGTCTGCTCCTGCGCGCTTACTTCTATGGCGGGCCGGGCGGGGCAGCCGCAAGGCTGGCCGGTTTCCTATGGGCCGGATTCTCACCCTCGCTGTCAGGCCTGCCACCACTCATGTGAGAATGAGCGGCGGGCCTCCACCACCATAGGAGGCCGCACTATGCGCCAGTCTTCGCTCGCCCATACCGGGCAATCCCCCCTTCCCGAAATCCTCGCTATCGTCCGCGCCGCGTTGCGTGATGCCGTTTCCGCGCCTACTGACCGCGAATCGCTCGATGTCGCCGGCGCTGCCCTTGTGTCCATCGCTGACCGCGTGCGTGCCCTGCAAGCGGAGGTGCGCCATGCATAGCACTATCAAACCCGTTCCGAGCGTCGCCGCTGCCGACGCCCTCGTTACCATGCAGAACCCGTTCGGCCAGGTGCGGGCTGCGCTAGTTAGCGTCGGCTTTGCGGTTGATGAAAGCTCCGATCCGCTCTTGCTCGCTGAGCTGCACGGCGAGGCCGGTCAGGTTTCCTTTGTTAGCCTGCCAGCGTTGCTCGCCCGTGCCGCGCACGTGGTAGGTATTGAGCGCCTGGTGGCTGCGGTGGAGAGCGGCAAAGTTCGCCTGGTTGGCAATGATCGCCAAATCTGGAATGGCTTTATGGGGAGCTGGCAATGAGCGCAATGAACCGTACCAAGACTGCCGTGATTCCTGCCATTGCGCACGCGCCGGCACGTGACGCCTTTGTTGGCCTTCAGTATCAATGGGCCGTCGACCTGGGCATTGAGACTGCGGATGGCTGCTTGCAGCAACTTGGTGAAATCCCGCTGCACGTTTTCGTACCGGGTTGCGCAATGAGCTTTCGAGCTTCATTGCAGCGAGCGGGGGCAGAGGCAGGGCAAGCGGTACCCGCAGCCGAGTTAGTGGCGGCCGGCGACGCTTTCGTATCGGGGCTGCTGGGTCGGTTGCAGCAGTACTTGCTCGCGGGGTTTGGTGGCCGGATGAGCTCCGGCCCGGGCACTGCTGCGCACCTGCACTAGGAACAAAACACCGTGAATGAACTTTACATGCTGGCCCGCTGCGGGGTCGGCGGGGCGAACTCGCCCCTACGAATTGACGAATGGGTGAATCCTCAGGGAGGGGGCGAAGCCTGATGCAATACGAACACACACCAGACAAGATTCGCGCCGCCCTGACCCATATCCCCGCTGATGACCGGGAGCGCTGGGTTCGCATGGGCATGGCCCTCAAAAACGAGTACGGCGACGATGGCTGGCCTCTATTCAACGAGTGGAGCGAATCCGCGGCGAACTACGATGCTGCCGCAGCTAAGGCTACCTGGAAGAGCTGCAAGGCTTCGGGTGGCGTGGGCATTGGCACGCTGCTGCGCGACGCCATGGCATTGGGCTTCGATCCTAAGCGGTTTGGCCCGGCGCCGGCCTTGTCGAAAGAAGAGACGGCGCGCCGCGATGCCGAGCGCAAACAGCGTGAGCTGAGTGACAAGGCAAAGCAGGAGGGCGAGCAGCGCCAGGCTGCTGCCAAGGCTGCGGAGTTGTGGGAGGCGGCGGCCGAGTCGGGCAGTTCGCCCTATCTCAAGCGCAAGGGCGTGGAGGCCCACGGCCTGCGCTTCGCCAAAGGCTGCATCCTGGTGCCGGTGCGTGATGCTGCTGGCCAGTTGTGGAATCTGCAGCGGATCTACGGCAAACCGCTGAGCGGCGGGAATGACAAGATCTTTTTGAAGGGTGGCCGCGTGTCAGGCTGCTATCACGTGATTGGCACGCCGGATGCGACCGGATGGCTGCTGGTGGCCGAGGGATATGCTACGGCAGCGACGTTGCACCAGGTGTGCGGCTTGCCGGTGGTGGTCGCCTTCAATGCGTCGAATCTGCGGCACGTGGCAGAAACCATGCGGCGGCTCTTCCCGGATGTGCAGTTGCTTATCTGCGCCGATGATGACCGGGCCACCGAAGCTGAGACGGGCAAGAATCCGGGGCTGCTGGCGGCCAAGGACGCCGCGCGGCGGGCACGTGGTCAGATGGTGGCGCCGGCAGGCTTGCCAGACGATGGCAGCGACTTTAACGACCTGGCCCGCGCTTCTGGAACTGATCAGGTGCGCCAGCAGCTTGAGACAGCTATGCGGTCACAGCTTTCGGAGGTGGCCGCAGCGGGCTGCAGTGATAAGGCTGCGGCGAGCCAGCAGGCAGCCGCTACGCGCGACGCAAAGGTGCAGGGCGGGGGTGAGGTGGCCGCCACCAAAGCGAAAGCGCCTAAGGCCGCTAAATCGGCCCGGTCGGCTGGCCGCGGATGGTTCGATGCGGACGAGAAAGGGGTTTGGCATCACGGCTTTAGCGACCAGGGCGACCCGTTGCCGCCGTACTGGGTCTGTTCGTGTCTCGATGTCGAAGCCAAGACCCGCGACGAACACAATGGAGAGTGGGGTTTTCTCCTGGTGGCCAAAGATGCAGATGGCCGCCCAAAGCAATGGGCAATGCCGGCGCGTATGTTGGCGGGCGATGGGACGGAATACCGGGCGACGCTGCTTTCCATGGGCGTCAAAATTGCACCAGGCTCGAAGGCTAAGAACTATCTGACAACCTACATTCAAACGGCGGAAACGGAGGCACGTGCACGGTGTACGGATCGCATTGGCTGGCACGGCGGTGCATTCGTCTTGCCAGATCGCACTATTGGTGAGCAAGAAGGCGAGCGGGTGATATTCCAATCTGCAGCTGGTGTCGTGTCGCAGTTCAAGCAACGTGGCACGCTCGATGAGTGGAAAACGCAGGTTGCGGCGGCGTGCGTCGGAAACACGCGGCTAACCTTCTGCGCCTCTGCGGCGTTTGCAGCACCACTCCTGCATCATGCCGGCTTGCAGTCGGGCGGCTTTCACCTGGTAGGGGATAGCTCCAGCGGCAAGACAACGGGTTTACGCGTCGCGGCCTCAGTGTTTGGAGGGCGTGACTATGCGCGGAGCTGGCGTGCGACTGACAACGCCTTAGAACTGACCGCTGCGCAGCATTCGGATGCGCTGCTGATTCTGGATGAGATTGGGCAGGTCGATCCGAAAATCATAGGGGATACCGTCTACATGCTGGCCAACGAGGCCGGCAAGGGTCGCGCCACTCGCACTGCCACGGCGCGGCCGGCGCTCACGTGGCGGCTGCTTTTCTTGTCCGATGGCGAGATCAAGCTATCTGATCACATGGCAGAAGCGGGAAAGACTGCGAAATCAGGGCAGGAGATTCGCCTTGCAAATATCCCGGCTGACGCTGGTAAGAAACTTGGCGTCTTTGATCACCTGTGCGGGTTTGCATCGGGAAAATCGTTGTCCGACCACCTGCAGGAGGCAACGCGAAGTTATTACGGCGTTGCCGGTATGAGCTTTATTGAATGGGCTGTGGAGAACCAGGATACGTTGGCAGAGGATCTCCGGCAGGGCGTCAATGATCTGGTCAATGAGTGGGTGCCTGACCGCGCGCATGGGCAAGTATTCCGTGTTGCTTCCCGCTTCGCCCTGGTGGGCATGGCGGGGGAGTGCGCCTCGTCAGCAGGATTGACCGGTTGGCCGGAGGGCGGGGCGCTTGATGCCGCCCGCGCCTGCTTTGAGGCGTGGCTTTCTGAGCGGGGCGGGGCCGGCAGCGGCGAGCACAAATCAATGCTCCGGCAGGTGCGCAGCTTCCTGGAGCTGCACGGCGATGCGCGTTTCACCTGGGTGAATCGTGCGGCGGATGATCACAAGCCAAATACGATGAGTCGAGCGGGTTACAAGCGGCTGGTAACGGGCAACGGAACGCCGATCAACACCAATACTGACTACCTGCGCGAGTTTGGCGACAAGATGAGCCATGAGGCGGAGGAGGCCTCCGCGTGCGAGTACTTCATCCAACCTGAGGTGTGGCGCAGGGAGGTGTGCAAGGGCTATGACCCGAAGGCAGTGGCTGCTCTGTTGATCGCCATGGATGTGCTGCAGCACGAAGAGAAGAGCGGGCGGCCAGACAAGCTGATGCGAATACCCGGTGTGGGGCGAACGCGCGTGTATTGCATTTCCTCGGGGCTATTCGAGCTGGATGTGTGACCTTCATCCTAAGGGCGAACTGGCCTGTTCTTCATTGAAGTATGATCTTCGATATTGGCGGAGAGGTGTCGTACAGCCTTGATATCCTTCGCCTCACGGTCCCGAAGAGGAGAGGGCAATGGTAGACCCTGTTAGTGTCTTGAAAGCAGTGCCGGCGGAGGTTGCAAAAGAGGTTTATAGCGACGCGGTTGGTGGGGCTTTACGTGAGGTGGGGAAGATGGGAGTGGACGCCGTTAAAACGATACGTCTCGCGCTTTTCCCGTTGCAATTCACCGCCGCATTTCAGGATCGTGTTGCCAGCTATATCAATGCGGCTATTCGCAAGGTGCCTGCCGAGAGTCGAATTGCACCGGTTGAGTCGCTAGTCTTGCCAATTGCTGAGAAGCTCCGCTATCAAGACGAGGGGAGCGTTCTTACCGAGATGTATGTTGAGTTGCTTGCTCGTGCGATGGACCGAGAGCGTGTCGGTGAAGCGCACCCGGCATTCGTCCATTTGATTGGTCAACTTGCTCCGGATGAGGCCGCATTCATCGAGCAGCTTGCGGTCAGGAATCCGAGCGCGTACATCCTCGTAAATGCCTCGCCATCCAAGCTGCTTGATGCCGTCGAGAGAGTGCGGGTCGTATCTGTTTCTCAGCTAAGCGGTGCTGATCAATTGTTTCTCAATGGGTGTTGGTTGCAGCCTGAGGCACTCGCTCAGCCAACGCTCTTTACGACGTATCTTGAACACCTAGTTTCGCTCGGGCTAGTGCGCTACACGAATAGGTACGACAACTTTGAGCACGATTCGCTAGAAGGGCATCGCTACTGGTTTGTGGAGCTCACAGAGTTTGGTAGGCTCTTTCATAGAGCCTGTCTGAAGAGGGAATCCTAACCATCTGGCGCTTCACAGCGCGGAGCGCTGCAAGGTGCGGCGCCCCTTTGGGTCCCACTATGCAAGATCGAACTAGATCGGGTGGTGCTCCGCCAGCAGGCCCGCAGCGGGCGACAGGCTTGCCGCTCGATGCCGACCAGGTGGTGACGCCCTACGTCCCGCTCAGGCGAGCGGTGATGGCCTGCAGCGTGAGCGCCTGACGGTGCGGCGGCGGCCTGCCACCCGGCGCGGCAGCGCCGTCCACCTTATCGAGCAGTCGGAGTCGATCCGTCTGGATGACTGGCGCGAGGGCTTCGATATTCCCTATTGAGCGGGGTCTTGCCAGCGGCTTGATGCTCGTCGCCCTCTGCCTTTGGAACTCCCTCCCAACGGTGATGCGCCGGCAGGACCTACAGCGRGCCGCAGGCTCGCCGCTCGCTGCCGACCAGGTGGTGACCGGACTGCGTCCCGCTCATGCGTGCCGTGGTGGCCTGTAGCGTGAGCGCCTGGCGGTGCGGCGGTGGCGGCCCGGTGGAGGCGCTATTCGCGCGGCGGTCGGCGAGCTGCTGGCCAGCTCCAAGACACGCGTGCCGGCGGCGTGTCTACCGCTCGATGCCAGCGGCCTGCCACCCGGCGCGGCAGCGCCGTCCATCATCACGATAGATCGGGCGGTGGTGCACCGGTAACG
>NZ_JBFTOX010000016.1:0-144669 GCF_056398185.1 Cupriavidus sp. 05L310 | reverse complement strand
GTTTCACCCCCCTGCGGGGGGCGACCTACTTTCTTGTCTTGCCAAGAAAGTAGGCAAAGAAGGCGCGCCGGATGGGGCGACACCCCCTCGGGATCCGACGAAAAGAGCGGCCGGGACCCAAACTCGCATCGCCTTAAGGCGATACTCAAACATGGGTCCCTCTTTTCCGCTCTTTTCGTCGGATCCCGAGGCGCCCCATACGGCCTGGTACACCTTGACGGCTCGCTTCGCATCGCGGGACGGTGTGGCCCGCCCCTGGGGGCGCTCCACACGGCTACCAATCGTTACTTGACGGACCCGCCCTTGCAAACGCCCTCCCTCTCCCCCGGCCCCTCTCCCGCAAGCGGGAGAGGGGAGCAAACCCATGGCCGACTCAAACCTTCAGGTTGTAGCCGTGTTTACCAACCGAGGGGCGGCAAACACAGTCCCGCGATGCGAAGCGAGCCGTCAAGGTGTACCAGGCCGTATGGGGCGCCTCGTCGGCAGGCAAAAAGAGCGGAAAAGAGGGGGCCATGTTTGAGTATCGCCTTAAGGCGATGCGAGTTTGGCCCCCGGCCGCTCTTTTTGTCTGCCGACGAGGAGTCTTTCGCCCCATCCGGCGCGCCTTCTTTGCCTACTTTCTTGGCAAGACAAGAAAGTAGGTCGCCGCCCCGCAGGGGTGGTGAAACCGCCTTTGACTTTAAGCCTTTGACGTTGAAGTTAAGCCCTTGAAGCCAAGCAACAGAATCTCCCCACCCCACAAACAAGAAAAGCCCACGTTTTCACGTGGGCCTCCATTCTATGCCACCTGCCGGCCGTGCAGCGGCCAGCAGAGCACTCCCAGCACTCAGGAAACCTGCTGAATACCAGCCAGCAGCCAGCCACCGCTACCCGTCACCGGCTTCGCCAGGTTCCAGACTTCAGCGAAAGGCTGTGCCGGATCGCCGGCCTTTTCACGGATCATGCCGGAGAAGCGCACGCTGGCCAGATGCTGGGCCGGGCTGTCCTCGATGCCGAGCAGCTCGGCTTCCAGCGTGACCACGTCGGTCTTGTTGACCTCGGCGCCCCGCTCGGACAAGTCCATCTTGATCTCGGCAAACATTTCCGGCGTGGTGAACTCACGGATGTCCTCGAGATTGCCGGCATCCCAGGCAGCCTGCAGGCGCACGTAGTAAACCTTGGCGTTACGCAGGAAGGCTTCAGTGTCGAAGTCGGCCGGCACGCCCCAAGGCTGGGCCACGGCTGCAGCAGCGGCGGCACCGGCCATCACCGGCGCGGCGGACTGCAGCGGCGAGGCGGCGCCAGATCCGGACATCACGGGATTCGGTGCGCCGGCAGGCACTTGCTGGCGCAGCACCGGCTCGTTGCTTCCGCCCATGCCACCCGGGCCGTTACCAGCACCCGCTCCGGCATAGGCCGGTTGCTGCGGACGGCTCGCGCCGCCGCGGAACTTGCGGATCAGCCAGATCGCAACGAACGCCACCAGGGCGATCAGGATCAGGTTGGACAAGAAGCCCATGGCGGCACCGCCCAGGCCGAAGTGCGACAACAGCCAGCCAATGCCCAGGCCGGCGGCGATGCCGCCGAGCATGCCTCCCCAGTTGCGCTTGGGTGCGGCAGCGGCTGCCGCGCCAGCGCCAGCAGCGGCACCGGCCGGCGCGGCTTGCTGGGCCGGTTGCTGCTGCGCGGGCGTCTGGTTCGGCGATTGCTGTGCCGGCGCCTGCTGGCGCTGCGTCACGCCGGACGATTGCTTGCCAACGCTGCGAGACCCGCCGAGGCGTTTGGCGTTCGCGTCCAGCGCCATGCCGAGGGCAAGCGTGCCAATCAGCACACCCGCCATGAATCTTGCGCGAAATAGCGACATATCAGTGCTTCCCCTGTTAAGTTCGCTCATTTTTCCGTGAGCCTATATCAGTCTAGTACTTTCGCCCGACGTGGAGTGCTACCACTCCTGCCGTCAGGTTGAAGTATTCGACATTGTCCAGGCCCGCATGTTCCATAAGACGTACAAGTGAAACCTGGTCTGGATGCATTCTGATGGATTCCGCCAGATAGCGATAGCTATCGGAATCCTGTACCACGCGCTGCCCCAGCCACGGCAGGAACTTCAGCGAATAGAGATCGTAGGCCTTTTCCAGCGGCTTCCACACCTTGGAGAACTCCAGCACCATGACCTTGCCGCCCGGCTTGATCACGCGGCGCATCTCGGCCAGCGCCACGTCCTTGTGGGTCATGTTGCGCAACCCGAAGGATACGGTGACCACATCGAAGTAATTGTCGGGGAAGGGAATCCGCTCCGCGTCACACAGGCAGGTGGGGATGACGATGCCCTTGTTCAATAGGCGATCGCGGCCCACCCGCAGCATGGATTCGTTGATATCGGTCAGCCAGACCTCGCCGGCAGGTCCGGCCTGGCGCGCGAAGGCCTTGGCCAGGTCGCCGGTGCCGCCGGCGATGTCGAGCACCTTGAAACCGGGCCGCACGCCGGCCTGGGCGATGGTGAACATCTTCCACAGCCGGTGCATGCCGCCGGACATCAGGTCGTTCATGACATCGTACTTGTTGGCCACCGAATGGAAGACTTCGGCCACCTTGCCGGCCTTCTCTTCTTCCTTGACCTTCTCGAACCCGAAGTGGGTTTCGCTCATGACTCGCTCCAGAATTCAGTAATGGCCCGCGGGGCGCTCAGTGATGGCCGCAGGCATGGCCGCCGCCGGCCACCATCGGGGTGTCGCGGTCGACCCCGGCCGCTTCCAGGCGCTGCAGGTAGGCCTGCCAGATGGCATCCTGCTCTGCGCCCAGGCGGTAAAGCAGCTCCCAGGAATAGATGCCGGTATCGTGACCGTCGGAAAAACGGATCAGGATGGCGTAGTTGCCAACCGGCTCGACCGCGGCGATGGTGACATCGCGCTTGCCGGTCTGCAGCACTTCCTGGCCCGGGCCGTGGCCCTGCACTTCGGCCGAGGGCGAGTTCACCCTCAGGTACTCGAAGGGCAGCCGGAAGCTGGCACCGTTGTCGAAGCCCACCTCCAGCACGCGCGACTGGGTGTGCACGGTGAGGGCGGTGGGGTGGGGAGTATCTTTTTCGAGGCCTGCCATGATGGGTGGCGCGCGGCTTTCGGCGCGCCGCAAATCGCGGCCACACCCGCCTTCACGCTTCGTGTACGACCCGATAGCTTACCGCAGCCGCCTCGCCTTGCCCATCTTGCTCCGTCTTCCAGTGCGCGCCGTCCGCGGCAACGTAGCGCAGGCGGCGATCATGAAAGGCGGCTACCGTGCTGCGGTGGGCGATGCTGATGATCGCCGCGCCGGGCAGCGATTCCACCATCAGGCGGTACATCGCGCTCTCGGTCTCCTCGTCGAGCGCGCTGGTGGCTTCGTCGAGGAAGAGGTAGTCGGGCTTTTGCAGCAGCGCCCGCGCGAAGGCGAGCCGCTGCTGTTCGCCCGGCGACAAACGCAGCGACCAGTTGTCGAACACATCAAGCTGCTCGGTCAGGGCGCCGAGCTGGGCCTGGCGCAGCACCTCCTGCAGAGCCTCGCGGCTGTGGGCGGTGCCGGCGTCGGGATAAGCCAGCGCATCGGCCAGCGACCCGATCGGCAGGTAGCTGCGTTGCGGCAGGAACAGCAAGCTGGCCGCGCGCGGCATGGCTACCGTGCCGCTGCCATATGGCCAGATGCCGGCCAGCGCGCGGAACAACACGCTCTTGCCGCAGCCGGAGGGACCGCTGACCAGCCAGCGCTCGCCGGCGCCGATCTCCAGCGAGAACGGCGCCACCAGCGGCCGCTGGTGGATTTCGCCGCCATTGCCCGTGCGCACCGGCAGCGCCAGTGCTAGGGTGTCGATGCGGATGCCGTCGGCATCCGCCTGGTCCACCTCGATATCGCGCACGCCGGTGTGTTCCTGGTCCTGCCGCTCGGCCACCCGGATGGCGTCGCGGAAATCGATCAGCCGGTTGGCCGCGGCCTTCCAGCCGACCAGCGTCGCGTAGTTATCGACGAACCAGGACAGGGCGCCCTGCACCTGGCCGAATGCCGAACTCACCTGCATCAACCCGCCGAGCGTCATCTTGCCGGCGAAGTAGCGCGGAGCGGCCACGATCAGCGGGAAGATGATGGCGAACTGGGCATAGCCGGAATTGACGAAGGTCAGGCGCCGCGTATAACGCATCAACTGGTTCCAGTTGGCGCGAATGCGGTCGAAGCGCGAGCGCAGGCCGGCCTGTTCGGTCGGTTCCCCCCGGTACAGCGCCACGGGCTCGCTGTTCTCGCGCAGGCGCACCAGCGTGAAGCGAAAATCCGCCTCGTACCGCTCCTGCTGGTAGCTCAGCCCGATCAGCGGCCGGCCCACGAGGTGGGCGATCAGCGACCCGATCACCGCGTAGCCGATGGCGAACCACACCATATAGCCGGGAATGATGATCTCGTTGCCGCCGAGCATGAAGCTGATCGGCCCTGACACCGCCCACAGGATGCCAACGAAGGACAGCAGCGTTACCACCGAATTGAGCAGCCCGAGCGAGAGCGTCAGGGCACCATCGGTAAACGAGCGCAGGTCGTCGGCCAGCCGCTGGTCAGGGTTGTCAGTGGTATGGGTCTGCTCGATGCGGTAGTACGCCTGATGACTGAGCCAGTGGTCCATGAAGCGCCCCGTCATCCACGTACGCCAGCGCATTTGCAGCATCATGGTGTAGTACTGGCGCGAGATGGCCGCCACGATGAAGAAGCCGGCAATCCACGAAAAGCGGATCAGCAGCGCCTTGAAGGAGGCGTAGTCGTGCTGCTCCAGCGCGTTGTAGAACACGCGGGTCCAGTCATTGAGCAGCACATTGATATAGACGATGCCGAGATTGAGCGCGACGACGAAGGCCAGTAGCCCCAGCCCGGCCTTGCGGTCCTCGGATATCCAGTAAGGCTTGATCAGGTCCCAGGTCTCGCCCATCCGCAGGCGGCTCTGGACTTTGAGGGCACGGGCCGGCACGGCCGGGCCTGGAACGGTAACGGAAGTCGGTGTGGACATGGCACCTTTCGCGCGGGCGGGCCATGGCTGATCCACCGGCCCCGCTCTTGTGTGAATGAAGACAACGGGTGTTAGAAGACGGCGCTGCCCGGCTGGTTCCGGAAACTCCAAAAAACCGGCAGCAATCCGCGCCTCGGGTCAGCGTACTTCGTCCAGTTTCGCCAGGGCCGCACGCAATGCCGGCAGGCGCTGCGCAAGGCCGGCCAGGCGCGCGGCATCGGGCTCGCGCTGCGGGGCCGCCCAGACGGCTTCGGGGAAATGCGTGTCCCAGCGATAGCGTGGAATGATATGCCAGTGCAGGTGCGGCACCATATTGCCGAAAGCGGCAAGGTTGACCTTGTCGGGCGACATGGTCTCGCGCACCGCGCGCTCCACGCGCGCCACCAGGCGCATCAGCCAGGCCTGGTCGTCCTCGGGCAGGTCGGTCTGCTCGGCCACGTGGCCGTTCCAGACCACCCGGCAAAAGCCTGGAAAGCGCTCGTGCTCGACCAGGATGACGCGGGCGCGCTCGCCGCGCCAGGCCAGTTCGCCGCCGTCGGTCTCGCACAGGGGGCAGTCGGGGATGAGGTTCATGCGATCACTCCCGGGACGCCGGGGGCATCAGTCCGCTGCCCTGGGTTGGGGGAGAGGGCGGGAGCCTGCACGGAGTGAGAGCCTGCGGGCCGGCGCCCGTCCGCCCTCTCCCCCGGCTGCTCTCCCGCAAGCGGGAGAGGGGCGCAAACCAGAGGCTTGCCGAAGCGCATCGTGCTCACCGCCCTCGCCCCTTCCATCACACCAGCACCCGCTCGATGCCGCCCGAATTGGCCTTGGCCACGTAGTCCGGCATCCAGTTCTCGCCCAGCAGGTGCCTGGCCATTTCCACCACGATGTAGTCCGCCGTTACCGTGGCGTCTTCGTTGTAGCGCGACAAACCCTGCAGGCAGGACGGGCAACTGGTCAGGATCTTGACGTCGCCGACGAAGCCGTCGGTGCGCAGCTTGTCCGCGCCCTTGGTCATTTCCTCTTCCTTGCGGAAGCGGATCTGGGTGGAAACGTCCGGACGCGACACCGCCAGGGTGCCAGACTCGCCGCAGCAACGTTCGTTCTTCTCGATCTTGCCGCCGCCCTCGTTGCCGCCCATCAGCTCGTTGACGAGCTTGGTCGGGTCCATGGTCTTGATCGGGGTGTGGCAGGGGTCGTGGTACATGTAGCGCGTACCGGTCACGCCCTCCAGCTTGACGCCCTTCTCCAGCAGGTATTCGTGGATGTCGATGATGCGGCAGCCCGGGAAGATCTTGTCGAATTCATACCCGGCAAGCTGGTCGTAGCAGGTGCCGCAGCTCACCACCACGGTCTTGATATCGAGGTAATTCAGCGTGTTGGCGACCCGGTGGAACAGCACCCGGTTGTCGGTGACCATCTTCTCGGCCTTGTCGTACTGGCCGTTGCCGCGCTGCGGATAGCCGCAGCACAGGTAGCCCGGCGGCAACACGGTCTGCACGCCGACATGCCACAGCATGGCCTGCGTGGCGAGGCCGACCTGCGAGAACAGCCGCTCCGAGCCGCAACCCGGGAAGTAGAACACCGCCTCGGTCTCGGGCGAGGTCCGCTTCGGGTCGCGGATGATCGGCACGATCTCGTTGTCTTCGATATCCAGCAGCGCACGCGCGGTCTTCTTGGGCAGGTTGCCCGGCATCTTCTTGTTGATGAAGTGGATCACCTGCTCTTGCACCGGCGCGCGGCCCACCGTGGCGGGCGGGTGCGCGGCCTGCTTCCTGGCGAACTTCTTGAGCACGTCGTTGCCCAGGCGCTGCGCCTTGAAGCCCCAGTCAATCATGACCTTGCGGGTCATGTTGATGGTCTGCGGATTGGTGGCGTTGAGGAAGAACATCGACGCGGCGGTGCCGGGATTGAACTTCTTCTGCCCCATCTTGCGCAGCAGGTTGCGCATGTTCATCGACACGTCGCCGAAGTCGATCTTGACCGGGCACGGCGTCACGCACTTGTGGCAGACCGTGCAGTGGTCGGCCACGTCGGAGAACTCGTCCCAGTGCTTGATCGAGATGCCGCGGCGGGTCTGCTCCTCGTACAGGAAGGCTTCCACCAGCAGCGAAGTCGCCAGGATCTTGTTGCGCGGGCTGTACAGCAGGTTGGCGCGCGGCACGTGGGTGGCGCACACCGGCTTGCACTTGCCGCAGCGCAGGCAGTCCTTGACGCTGTCGGCGATAGCGCCGATATCGCTCTGCTGCATGATGATGGACTCATGTCCCATCAGCCCGAACGACGGCGTATAGGCATTGCGCAGGTCGGCGCCCGGCAACAGCTTGCCCTTGTTGAAGCGGCCCTGCGGGTCCACGCGCTGCTTGTACTCGCGGAACTCGCCGATCTCGTCTTCGGTCAGGAACTCCAGCTTGGTGATGCCGATGCCGTGCTCGCCGGAGATCACGCCGTCGAGCGAGCGCGCCAGCGCCATGATGCGGGCCACCGCGCGGTGGGCATCCTGCAGCATGTCGTAGTCGTCGGAATTGACCGGGATGTTGGTGTGCACGTTGCCGTCGCCGGCGTGCATGTGCAGCGCCACGAAAACCCGGCCGCGCAGCACCTGCTTGTGGATCTTCTGCGCTTCGTCGAGGATGGGCTTGAACTCGCCGCCGTTGAAGATATTGCGCAGCTCGGCGCGCACCTCGCTCTTCCAGGACACGCGGATGGTGCGGTCCTGCAGCAAGTGGAACACGGTGGCGTCCGGCTGCTGCGCCAGGCGTGCCTCGAAGGCCTGGCCGAGCAGGCCCAGCCCGTGGCCGATCAGCGCGGCGCGCGCGGTGGCCAGCGGCGTGTCGAGATGGTTCTGCAGATAGGTCCAGCGCGAGCGGATCTCGCGCAGCAGCTGCAAGGCGTGCTGCACGCGGTCTTCCAGCAGTTCGGCGCTGGGGATCTCGTTGGCGTCGTCGCTGCGGCCCAGCGGCAGGTTGCCGCGCGCGAAGAAAGCTTCCAGCGCGTCGGTCAGCTGGAGCTTGTTCTTGATCGACAGCTCGATATTGATGCGCTCGATGCCATCGGTGTACTCGCCCATGCGCGGCAGCGGGATCACCACGTCTTCATTGATCTTGAAGGCGTTGGTGTGCTTGGCGATGGCGGCGGTACGGGAGCGGTCCAGCCAGAATTTCTTGCGTGCCTCCGGGCTGACCGCGACGAAGCCTTCGCCGCTCTTGCCGTTGGCCATGCGGATGACTTCCGAGGTGGCGCGGGCCACCGCGTCCTGGTCGTCGCCGACGATATCGCCGATCAACACCATCTTGGGGAAGGCGTTGCGCTTGCTCTTGGTGGCATAGCCCACCGCGCGCAGGTAGCGCTCGTCCAGATGCTCCAGGCCGGCCAGGATGGCGCCGCCGGGGGTGCGCGTCTCGGCGTCGAGGTAGTCCTTGATCTCGACGATGCTCGGAATGGCGTCGCGTGCCTGGCCGAAGAACTCCAGGCAGACCGTGCGCACATGCGCCGGCATGCGGTGCAGGATCCAGCGGGCGCTGGTGATGATGCCGTCGCAGCCTTCCTTCTGGATACCGGGCAGGCCGGCCAGGAACTTGTCGGTCACGTCCTTGCCCAGGCCTTCCTTGCGGAACTTGCGCCCTTCGATGACCAGCGTTTCCGTGCGCAGTGGCTTCTCGCCGGGCGCACGGTTGCCATCCGACCATTTCAACTCGAATGTGGCGACCGGCACGTCATGGATCTTGCCCAGGTTGTGGTCCTGGCGCGTGACTTCCAGCCAGTTGCCTTCCGGGTCCACCATGCGCCACCAGGCCAGGTTGTCCAGCGCGGTGCCCCACAGCACGGCCTTCTTGCCGCCGGCATTCATGGCCACGTTGCCGCCGATGCAGGAGGCGTCGATCGAGGTCGGGTCGACCGCGAACACCAGCCCCGCCTTGTCGGCGGCATCCGCCACGCGGCGCGTCACCACGCCGGCGCCGGAGAAGATGGTCGCGACCTTGTGCGATACGCCAGGCAGGTCGGTCTGCTCCACCGGCCCGAGCTGCTCGAGCTTTTCCGTATTGATGACCGCGCTCATCGGCGTCAGCGGCACGGCACCGCCGGTATAGCCGGTGCCGCCTCCGCGCGGGATGATGGTCAGGCCCAGCTCAAAACAGCCCTTGACCATGCCGGCGATCTCTTCTTCGGTGTCCGGCGTGAGGACCACGAAGGGATATTCCACCCGCCAGTCAGTCGCGTCGGTCACATGCGAGACGCGCGACAAGCCGTCGAACTTGATGTTGTCCTTCTGCGTGATGCGGCCCAGCACGCGCAGGGTGCGCTTGCGCAGGTCGTAGGCGTCGGCGAACTCCTGCTTGAAGTCCTCGATCGCCTGCTTGGCAAAGCTGACCAGCTGCTCGACGCGGTGGGAGCGGTCCTCGGCCGCCGGTTCGGCATGCTCGGCACGGTCGGCGGCGCGGCGCTTTTCCACCTCGGACAGCCGATGGTGCAGTGCGGTCACCAGCATCTGGCGGCGCTTGGGATTCTCCAGCAGGTCGTCCTGCAGGTAGGGATTGCGGCGCACCACCCAGATATCGCCCAGCACTTCGTACAGCATGCGGGCGGACCGGCCGGTGCGGCGCTCTGCGCGCAACTCGTGCAGGATGCGCCAGGCTTCTTCGCCTAGCAGCCGGATGACAATCTCGCGATCCGAGAATGACGTGTAGTTATAAGGGATCTCACGCAGGCGCGGGGGCGCATCCTGCGAGGCGAGTTTGGCATCGAGCACGAGTGGGGCGTTCATGGGGAGGGACCGCTTCCTGTAGCGCACGGGGACGGTGCGCCGGATCGTCTTTAAAGGGCAATTGTACTTCAAGGCCTGCTTTCGCCGCACCGCAACATGGCAGAACCTTGCTTGGGCAAGGGTTGCATCACATCGCCGGACCTGCCTGCAAGCCGCGCTAGAACAGGCTTTTGAGGCCGGCGGCGATGCCATGCCAGAAACTGTTGGGGATCCATAGCAGGGCCATGGTCATGGCAAGGTAGCGCAGAAATTTGCCAATCGCCATGTAAACCAGGCTTGGCCAGAACGGCAGCCGGAGCCAGCCCGCCAAAGTGCACAAAGGATCACCAATCCCGGGTAACCACGATGCGAGCAGGGTTGGCGGACCGAGCCTGCGCATCCAGCGGAAATAGCGCGCGTCCAGGGCCGGCTTGCGCGGCTTGCGCGGGTGCTTCCGGTGCTCGGCGTGCTCTTCCTCATGCTGGCGCTGCTGGCGCCGCTTGCGGTAGCGCACCAGCGCCAGCTTGGCCGCGTAGCCCAGCCACCAGTCAATGGCTCCGCCCGCGGTATTGCCCAGCGTCGCCACGACGATGGCGGGCCAGAACATATGCGGATTGAGCTTGATATAGCCGAACACCGCGGGCTCGGAGCCCAGGGGCAGCAAGGTGGCGGACACCAGGCTGACCAGGAAGATGGCCGGCAGCCCGACTTTGGGCAGGGCGGCGGTTTCGAACAACCAGTCGATGAAGCCTTCCATATAGAGAGAATTGGTGCCGGTGCAGGTTGGCGGTCGGGCGGCGGGCCATTCTAGCAGCGCGCCGCCAGCGTCCTGGCGGCGCGAGGTGCCGGCGGGGCAACCCGCATGGCACGCGCCGGCGATTTGTGATTAACTGTTAGAGCCTGCTGCGCCCAATCGTTCGCGGCCCGGCCGTCTTGGCCCTACCGGTTTCACCCGCAGCACATGCAGCACCTGCAGCAATTCGCACTGCCCGCAGCACCGCAGTACCAACATCACGAAATAGCCGTCACCAGCAAACGGCAGTAACGCGTCGTGGCCAGTCCCGCGCATTTTCGGGATTCACGGATTGGTCATGCACGTGTCCACCCACATGGAGACAAGCATGGCGATTCCTATCCGCCTGACCGTCAACGGCCGCGCCGTGGATGCCCAGGTAGAACCCAACACCCTTCTCGTCCAGTTCCTGCGCGAACAACTCCGCCTCACCGGCACCCATGTCGGCTGCGACACCGCCCAGTGCGGGTCTTGCACCGTCCATATGGACGGCCGCGCGGTCAAGTCGTGCAATATGCTGGCGCTGCAGGCGGATGGTGCGAGGATCACCACCATTGAAGGTCTGGCCCCCGAAGGCCAGCTCCATCCCATGCAGGAGGCCTTTCGCAATTGCCACGGGCTGCAATGCGGCTTCTGCACGCCCGGCATGGTCATGAGCGCCACCGCGCTGGTCCAGGCCGAGCCGAATGCCGACGCCGCCGCCATCCGCGAGCAGCTCGAGGGCAACCTGTGCCGCTGTACCGGCTACCACAACATCGTGCGCGCGGTGCAGGAAGGCCAGGCCGCGATGCATGGCGTCAGCGCCGAATAAGGGGACCGCCATGAACGCACCTGACGACCAGCACCTGATCGGCGCCTCGGTCAAGCGCAAGGAAGACTACCGCTTCCTCACCGGCAACGGCCAGTACACCGACGACATCGTGCTGCCGCAGCAAAGCTACGGCTACTTCCTGCGCTCGCCGCACGCCCACGCGCGCATCGCTTCCATCGACAAGACCGAGGCACTGGCCTCGCCCGGCGTGATCGCCATCTTCACCGGTGACGACGTCGCCGCCGACAAGGTCGGCGGCCTGCCTTGCGGCTGGCTGATCCACAGCATCGACGGCAGCCCGATGAAGGAGCCGCCGCACCCGGTGCTGGCGCAGGGCAAGGCACGCCACGTGGGCGACCAGGTCGCGCTGGTGGTAGCCGAGACGCTGCAGCAGGCCAAGGACGCCGCCGAGAGGATCGACGTGGCATACGAGGAACTGCCCGCCGTGGTGAACACCGCGCAGGCAGCCTCGGCCAGCACGCTGGTGCACGACGACGTGCCGGAGAACACCAGCTATGTCTGGGGCCACGGCGACCGCGCCGCCACCGACGCCGCCTTTGCCAAGGCCGCCCACGTGACCACGCTCGAGATCGTCAACAACCGCCTGATCCCCAACGCGATCGAGCCGCGCGCCGTCAATGCCAGCTACACCCGGCAGGACGACAGCTACACCGTCTACGTCTCGAACCAGAACCCGCACGTGGAGCGCCTGCTGATGGGCGCCTTCGTGCTGGGCCTGCCGGAATCTCGGCTGCGCATCATTGCGCCGGACGTGGGTGGCGGCTTCGGCTCCAAGATCTTCCTGTACGCGGAGGACGTGGCGCTGACCTGGGCCTCGAAGAAGGTCAAGCGCCCGATCAAGTGGACCGCCGAGCGCTCCGAATCCTTCCTGACCGATGCCCACGGGCGCGACCACGTCACCAAGGCCGAGCTGGCGCTCGATGCCGATGGCAGGTTCCTGGCAATGCGGGTGCACACCACCGCCAACATGGGTGCCTACCTGTCGACCTTCGCCTCCAGCGTGCCGACCATCCTGTACGCCACGCTGCTGGCCGGGCAGTACACCACCCCGGCGATCTACGCCGAGGTGCGCGCGGTGTTCACCAACACCTCGCCGGTGGATGCCTACCGCGGCGCGGGCCGCCCGGAAGCCACTTATGTGGTGGAAAGGCTGGTGGAAACCGCGGCGCGCGAACTGAAGATGGACCCGGCCGAACTGCGCCGCAAGAACTTCATCCACGACTTCCCCTACGCCACCCCCGTCGGCCTGACCTACGACACCGGCGACTACGAGCCGTGCCTCGCGCGCGCGCAGGAACTGGCCGACGTCAAGGGCTTCCCCGCGCGGCGCGACGAAGCGAAGCAGCGCGGCAAGCTGCGTGGCCTGGGCTACTCGTGCTACATCGAGGCGTGCGGTCTGGCGCCGTCGAATATCGCCGGCGCCCTGGGCGCGCGCGCGGGCCTGTTCGAGGTTGGCGAGGTCCGCGTGCACCCCACCGGCACCGTGACCGTCTTCACCGGCTCGCACAGCCACGGCCAGGGACATGAGACCACCTTCGCGCAGATCGTGGCCGAGCGCCTCGGCATTGCGCTCGAAGCGGTGGAAATCGTGCATGGCGATACCGGCCGGGTGCCCTTCGGCATGGGCACCTATGGTTCGCGCTCGCTGTCGGTGGGCGGCTCGGCCATCATGAAGGCGCTCGAAAAGATCGAGGCCAAGGCCAAGAAGATCGCGGCCCACCTGCTGGAAGCCTCGGACGCGGACATCGAGTTCAAGAACGGCGTGTTCAGCGTGGCCGGCACTGACCGCAGCAAGACCTTCGGCGAGGTTGCGCTGACCGCCTACGTGCCGCACAACTATCCGCTCGACAAGCTCGAACCCGGCCTGAACGAAAACGCCTTCTACGACCCGACCAACTTCACTTACCCGTCCGGCGCCTACATCTGCGAAGTGGAGGTGGACCCCGATACGGGCGAAAGCAAGGTGATCAAGTTCACCGCGGTGGACGATTTCGGCAACATCATCAACCCGATGATCGTCGAAGGCCAGGTGCATGGCGGCATCGGCCAGGGCCTCGGCCAGGCCATGCTGGAGCAGTGCATCTACGACGACGACAGCGGCCAGTTGCTGACCGGCTCCTACATGGACTACGCCATGCCGCGCGCCGGCGACCTGCCCGACTTCACGGTGGAGACCGCCAAGGGCACACCCTGCACGCACAACCCGCTGGGCGTGAAGGGCTGCGGCGAGGCAGGGGCGATCGGCTCGCCGCCGGCATTCATCAATGCGCTGGTGGACGCGCTCTCGCCGCTGGGCGTGAGCGACATCCAGATGCCCGCCACACCGCACCGCGTATGGCAGGCGATTCGCCACGCGCAGACCGCCAACTGACGTCGGAGGCACACCATGTACGCATTCAATTACGAACGCGCCGCCGATGCCACGTCGGCGGTGGCCAGGCTCAAGGCGGACAGCGACGCCAAGTTCCTCGGCGGCGGCCAGAGTCTGCTGGCCGCGATGAAGCTGCGGCTGGCAGCGCCGTCGGCGCTGATCGATGTGGCGCGCATCCCCGGCATGGCGGATATCCGTGTCGAGAACGACGAGCTGGTGATCGGCGCGGCGGCACGCCACGCCGACGTGGCGGCCAATGCCGACGTGCTCAAGCGCATCCCGGCGCTGGCCGCGCTCGCCAACGGCATCGGCGACCGGCAGGTACGCGCGATGGGCACGCTGGGCGGCTCGCTCGCCAACAACGATCCGGCCGCCTGCTACCCGGCGGCCGTACTCGGCCTCAACGCCACCGTGGTGACGGACCGCCGCAATATCGCCGCCGACAATTTTTTCAAGAGCCTCTACGAAACCGCGCTGGAAGCCGATGAACTGATTACCGCCGTACGCTTCCCCACGCCGGATAAGGCCGCCTACATCAAGTTTCGCAACCCGGCGTCGCGTTTCGCGCTGGTGGGTGTGATGGTGGCGCAGTTCGGCAAGGTCGTGCGGGTGGCGATAACGGGCGCGGCGGATAGCGTCTTCCGCAGCGCGCCGCTGGAACAGGCGCTGACGGCCAGCTTCACACCGGCGGCGGCACGCGCGGTGGTGGTCGATGCAGGCCAGCTGAATGCCGACCTGCATGCCTCGGCCGAGTACCGCGCGCACCTGATCCCGGTGCTGGCGGCACGAGCGGTGGAGCAAGCGCTCAAGGGATAGGGCCGAGCCATCCAGCCCGAACCCGCTTCCCCGGCCACCGGCTTGCCACCCTCTCCCGCTTGCGAGAGAGGGGCCGGGAAGAGGGAGGGCGCAAACAGGAAGGCGTCCATCCTGCGCCGACCCTCTGTGCACATAGCATCATCCGGCTATTTTCATGCTTCCCCAGTCCATCGATCAAACCGCCGCCCTGCTGGAGGCGCAGCAGTATTTCGCAGACCGCGAGACCGCCACCGTGCTCTACCTGGCGCTGCGCATGCAGCGGCCGCTTTTTCTGGAGGGCGAGCCCGGCGTGGGCAAGACCGCGCTGGCGCGGGCCATCGCCGACGCGCTCGGCACGCGCCTGCTGCGGCTGCAATGCTACGAGGGGCTCGATGCTTCCAGTGCGCTGTACGAATGGGACTACCCGCGCCAGATCATGGCGCTGCGCCTGGCGGAAGCCCGCGGCGAGCGGCCCGACGCGCAATCGCTTTACCACGACGATTTCCTCCTCAAGCGGCCCTTGCTGGAATCGCTGCTGCCCGATCCCGCCGCGCCGGGCATCCCGCGCGTGCTGCTGATCGACGAGATCGACCGCGCCGACGAGCCCTTCGAGGCCTTCCTGCTGGAGGTACTGTCGGAATACCAGGTGTCGATTCCCGAAATCGGCGTGGTGCGGGCCGAACAGCCACCGCTGATCATCGTCACCTCCAACCGCACGCGCGAGGTGCATGACGCGCTCAAGCGCCGCTGCCTGTACCAGTGGATGGGCTATCCGCAACGCGAGCGCGAACTGCAGATCGTGGCCGCGCGCGCCTCTGAAGCGGCTGCCGCGCTGCAGCACCAGGCCATCGATTTCATTCACCGGCTGCGCGGCATCGACCTGTTCAAGTCGCCTGGCATTGCCGAGGCGATCGACTGGTGCCGCGCCCTGGCCGCGCTCGGCGTCAGCGAGCTCGATCCGCAATCGGTGCGCGACACGCTGGGCGTGCTGCTCAAGTACCAGGACGACCTGGCCCGCGTGGACGGCCCGACCGTGGCGGAATTGCTGGCCAGCCGGGCGCCGGGAGGCTGAGGCATGCCCAGGCTGCATCCGGATGCCCCCCTTGCCGCCGCGCAACCCGCCGGCACGCTGCCCATGCTCGCGCGCAATGTCACGCACTTCGTGCGCCTGCTGCGCGATGCCGGCTTCGGGCTCTCGCCCGCGCAGGCCGTGGACGCGCTGCTGGCGCTGCAATACGTGGACATCGGCCGGCGCGACGAGGTGCGCGCGGCGATGGCGGCCCTGATGGTGAGCGGGCCCGACCAGCGCCCGCTGTTCGACGCCGCCTTCGACCTGTTCTGGCGCGACCCCGACTGGGAGGGCAAGCTGCGCGCCCTGCTGCTGCCGCGCGTCGACGCCGGCGCTCCGCCGCCCCCGCGCAACAACCGGCTGGCCGATGCGCTCGCCGCCCAGCGCCCGCCCGAATCCGGCCGGCGCTCCGAGGACAGCGCCGAACGCTTTACCGCCCCGCTCACCTTCTCGGCCCAGGAGCGCCTGGCCCAGCGCGATTTTGAAACCCTGAGCGCGGAAGAATGGCGTGCGCTGCAGCACATGATCCGCGCCCGCCACGCGCGCCTGGCCACCGAGCGCACGCGCCGCCTGCGCGCCGCCGCCAGCGGGCCGCGCGCCGACCTGCGCGCGAGCGCTAGGCTGGCGGTGCGCCAGCAAGGCGAATGGCTACGCTGGAAATTCCGCCGCCATGCCGAGCGGCGCCCGCCGCTGGTGCTGCTGCTCGACATCTCCGGCTCGATGAGCCAGTACTCGCGCGCGGTGCTGTATTTCTGCCATGCGCTGATGCAATCGCGCGAGCGGCTGTCCGTATTCCTGTTCGGCACCCGGCTGACCAACATCACCCGCTCGCTGCGCGAGCGCGACCCCGACGAGGCGGTCGGCGCCATCACCGGACAGGTGCGCGACTGGGCCGGCGGCACCCGCATCGGCGCCGCGCTGGCCACCTTCAACCGCCAGTGGGCCCGCCGCACGCTGTCCGGCCGCGCCACCGTGCTGCTGGTCACCGACGGGCTGGACCATGAAGACATCGATTTGCTGGGCACGGAAATGACTCGCCTGCGCCGCTTCGCGCATCGCATCGTCTGGCTCAACCCACTGCTGCGCTATGCCGGCTTCGCGCCGCAGGCGCGTGGCGTACAAGCCATCCTGCCGCACGTGGATGCGCTGCGCTCGGCGCACAACCTGGACAGCCTGTTCGCGCTGGAATCGCTGCTGGCCGCGCGCGAACCGCTGGCCATGCCCGTTTTCCCTGCGGCGCCGATGCCCAGAGACATTAGAAACATGAAAGACACCAAGGAGACGCCCCCGCCATGGAAATGACACAGACGCGGCAACTGCCGGTAGTGCAGCAAAACGCCTGGGAAGCCCTGAACGACACGGGGCTGCTCAAGCAATGCATCCCCGGATGTGAGAGCATCGAGCCTGACGGCGACAACGCCTACCTGGTGGCGCTGACCGCCGCGGTGGGCCCGGTCAAGGCGCGCTTCAAGGGGCGCATGGCCTTGCAGGACATCCAGGCGCCCGACAGCTACACCATCCAGTTCGACGGCCAAGGTGGCGTCGCGGGCTTCGGCAAGGGCACCGCGCACGTCACGCTGGCCCCCGAGGGCGAGCAGACGGTGCTGACCTATACGGTCAACGCCCAGGTTGGCGGCAAACTCGCGCAGATCGGCTCGCGGCTGGTCGATGCCGCCGCGCGCAAGATGGCCGATACCTTCTTCGACCGCTTCACGGCGGCGCTGGGCGGGCCCGGCGAGCAAGGTGACGAAGCGGGCACGGGCGAGGATGTCGCCAAGGATGGAGCGGCGGCCGGCGATGGCAGCACGCCCGATGAACAAACCGGTGAAACGAAGCGGAAAAGATCATGGACAGCGTGGATCTCGAAGTCCTGAAAAGCAGCGTACGCTGGCTGGCCGAAGGCCACCGCACGCTATTGGTAACGGTAGTCAGAACCTGGGGCTCCTCGCCCCGGCCGGAAGGCGCCATGCTGGCCGTGCGCGACGACGGCCTGGTGGTGGGATCGGTCTCGGGCGGCTGCATCGAGGACGACATCATCGACCGGGTACGGCGCGAAGGCATTGCCAGCGGGCGCCCCGAAGCCGTCAAGTACGGCATCAGCGCCGAGGAAGCGCACCGCTTCGGCCTGCCCTGCGGCGGCACCATCGAACTGGTGACCGAGCCGCTCAGCGCCGACAGCCATCTGGACGAACTGCTGGAAGCCGTGGAACGCGGCAGGCTGGTGGCGCGCACGCTCGACATGGCAAGCGGCCGCGCCACGCTCGGCCCGGCGCAAGCGACGGACGGCTTGGCCTTCGACGGCAACACCCTGCTCACCATCCACGGGCCGCGCTACCGCATGCTGGTCATCGGCGCCGGGCAGTTATCGAAATACCTGTGCCAGATCGCCGTCGGCCTGGGCTTCCAGGTCACCGTGTGCGATCCGCGCGAGGAATACACCGAGACCTGGGACATCCCCGGCGTCACTATGGTGCGCACCATGCCGGATGACACCGTGACCGAGATGCAGCTCGACGAGCGCAGCGCGGTGATCGCCGTCACGCACGATCCCAAGCTCGACGACCTGGCCCTGATGGAAGCGCTGCGCACGCGCGCCTTCTACGTTGGCGCGCTCGGTTCGCGCCGCAACAACCAGGCGCGCCGCGAACGGCTCAAGGAATTCGACCTCGACGACATGCAGCTGGCGCGGCTGCACGGGCCGGTGGGCATCTACATCGGCAGCCGCACGCCACCGGAGATCGCGATCTCGATCCTGGCCGAAGTCGTGGCCGCCAAGAACCACGTCTCGCTGCCCGACATCCTGCAGGTGGAAGGCGCCAAGGCCGCCCGCGAAATGGCGGCCAGCGAAGGCAGCACCTGCAGCCCCGCCCCGTGACCGGCGCGCTGAACGGCCCCGCCAATGGCCCCCTCAACGGCGCCATCAACGCCGCCGAGCTGCCCACCGGCATCCTGCTGGCCGCCGGCTACGGGCGCCGCTTCGATGCCGCCGGGCAGCGCAACAAGCTGCTCGCCACGCTGCCCGACGGGCACACGGTGGCCGGCCGCAGCGCGCGGACCCTCGCCGGCGTCCTGCCCGGCGCGCTCGCCGTGATCCGCCCGGGCAACGCCGCGCTGGCGGCCGAATTGCGGCGGGCAGGCTGCCGCGTGCTGGAGACCGCCGCCGCGGAGGCCGGCATGGGGGCCGCGCTGGCCGCAGCGGTGGCCGCCACGCCGGACGCCCGTGGCTGGGTGGTGGCGCTGGCCGACATGCCGTGGCTGCCGGCCGAACTGGTCCGCGCGGTGGCATTGACGATCACCACGCGCGACGCCATCGCCGCGCCCTGGCGGGGCGGGCAGCGCGGGCATCCGGTCGGATTTGGCGCCGCCTGGCGGGAAGCGCTCCTCAAGCTTGACGGGGATGAAGGGGCGCGGGAATTGTTGAAAACGCAGCCGGTGATGCGAATCCTCACCGATGACGAAGGGGCGTTCAGGGATGTGGATACGCCGGGGGACTTGGCGTAGCGGTTTGCCTGGCGGAACGTATTGCGTCTTTGAAGTCACGCCGTGGCAGTCTCCCCCTACCCGCCATCCGTCTCCGCCAGCGTCCTCAGATACTCCTCCCTCCACCAATGCACATCCTGCCCGCGGATGCGCTCCAACAGCTTCTGGTGCCGCGACTGGCGCTCGGCCAGCGGCATATGCAACGCCTGCTGGATCGCCTGCGCCGTGGCATTGATATCGTAGGGATTGACGAGCAAGGCCTCCCGAAGCTGCTCGGCAGCCCCGGCGAACCGCGATAGGACCAGCACCCCCGGATCATCCGGATCCTGCGCCGCCACGAACTCCTTGGCCACCAGGTTCATTCCGTCCCGCAACGGCGTGACCAGTGCCACGCGGCAAGCGCGGTACAACCCCGGCAGCCGACGCCGCGCGGTCGTGCGATGGATATAGCGCACCGGCATCCAGTCCAGCTCCCCGTACTCCCCATTGATCGCCCCCGACAACCCTTCCAGTTCGCGCCGCAGATCCGCATAGGCATCCACCGTCTCCCGCGACGGCGCGGCGATCTGGATCAGCGTGGCGCTGCGGCGGTTCTCCGGATACTGCGCCATCAGCGCCCGCACCGCCTTGAGCCGCTGCGGCAGCCCCTTGGAGTAATCGAGACGATCGACGCCCAGTAACAGCCGGCGGCTCGCGTACTGGCCCCGCATCATCTCGTAGGTCTCGCGCGATTCATCACATTTCCCAAGCTCGGCGAATTCGTCGACGTCGATGCCGATCGGGAACGCCTGCGCGCGCACGGTGCGGTGGAAAGCCCGGAAGCGGTACTCGCCCATCGGCTCGGCCTGCGCCTCCCTTTGCACATAGCGCGAGAAATGCTCCAGATCGAGCTGGCTCTGGAAGCCGACCAGGTCATAGGCGAACAGCGCCCGCATCAGCCACTCGTGTTGCGGGATCGCAGCCAGGATCAGCGGCGGGGGCAAGGGGATATGCAGGAAGAACCCCATGCGCTGCCCGCAGCCCATGGCGCGCAGTTCGGAGGCGAGCGGGATCAGGTGGTAGTCGTGGATCCAGATCACATCGTCCGGACGCAGCAGTGGCGCCAGCTTGCGCGCAAACAGCTGGTTCACGCGGCGATAGATGTTGAGATAGCCGGAATCGAAATCCGCCAGGTCGATGCGGTAGTGGAACACCGGCCACAGCACGCCGTTGCTGTAGCCCTGGTAGTACGCGTCGTGGTCCTCGCGGCACAGGTCAACGGTTGCCAGCGTGACATTGCCGGCCTGCTGGATATGCAGCTCCCCCTCGCCGGGCGTGCCACCCTGGGCGGCATCCACGATCCTGCCGCTCCAGCCGAACCAGACCCCGCCGGTGGCCTTGAGCGCCTCGCCCAACGCCACCGCGAGACCGCCCGCGGCAACGTTGCGCGGATCTGCGATGCGGTTGGATACCACGACTAGTCTGCCCATATGTTCCTTTGCCAGAACCCTGCCCCGCGCGCTGGAAATCGCGTGCTCAAATCACCGAATCCCATGGCGCGGACAGGCGCACGGCGCCGTTGATCAGGCCCACCATCGAGTAGGTCTGCGGAAAATTGCCCCACATCTCGCCGGTCACCGGATGGGTGTCCTCGGACAGCAAGCCAAGCGGGTTGCGCGCCGCCAGCATGGCCTCGAAAATCTCGCGTGCTTCCTCGCGGCGCCCCACGCGCGCCAGCGCGTCGATACGCCAGAAGGTGCAGATATTGAAGGCGGTCTCGGGCTTGCCGAAATCGTCTGGCGCCTCGTAGCGACGCATGTACGGCCCGTCGCACAGCGACGCTTCCAGGGCCTTGAGCGTCGACATGAAGCGCTCGTCCCACGGGGCGATAATGCCCACCTCGGCCATCAGCAGCACGCTGGCATCGAGCTCGCGCCCGCCGAAGCTCTCGGCGAATGCCTGGCGTTCCTCGCTCCAGGACTCGCTCACGATGCGCTCCTTCATGCCGTCGGCATGCTGGCGCCAGTAAGCCGCGCGGTCGGGCAGTTGCAGCGCATCGCCGATCTTGGCAAGACGGTCGCACGCGGCCCAGCTCATCAGCGCAGAGGAGGTATGCACCCGCGCCCGCGTGCGCAGCTCCCACATGCCCGCATCGGGCGTGCCGAACACGCGTACCGCCTGTTCGCCCACGGTCTCCAGCACTTGATACTCGGCCACCCCGCCGCGGTGCAGCAGGCGATGGTCGTGGAAGGCCTGGGCCGCGCCCAGCACCACGTTGCCGTAGACGTCGTGCTGGAAGTGCTCCTGCGCCTGGTTGCCCACGCGCACCGGGCCCATCCCGCGGTAGCCCGACAAGTGATCGAGCACGCTCTCCGGCAATTCGAGTTCCAGCCCGATGCCGTACAGCGGCTGGATATGGCCGTTCCTGGACTGCATCACCACGTTGGACAACCAGCGCAGGTAGTCCTCCATGGTGCCGACCTCGGACAAGCTGTTGAGCGCGCGGATCACGAAGAAGGCATCGCGCAGCCAGCAGAATCGGTAGTCCCAGTTGCGCCCGCTGCCCGGCGCCTCGGGAATGCTGGTGGTCATGGCCGCGACGATGGCGCCGGTCTCTTCATAGAGCGACAGCTTGAGCGTGATGGCGGCACGGATCACCGCGTCCTGCCATTCGCGCGGCACCGCGAGGCGGCGGCTCCACATCTTCCAGTAGGCCGTGGTTTCCTGCTCGAAGTCGCGCGCGACTTCCTCCACGCCGCCTTGCAGGGTTTCATCGGGTCCGAGGATGAAGTTGAGATCGCGGGTCAGCAGGAAAGGTGTCCGCGACAGCACATAGGTCAGCGGCGCATCGGTGGTCATGCGCAGCGTCGTGCCATCGCCGACATAGCGCACATGGCTGCTGCCACGCGTGATCTCGGGCTTGATGCGTCCCCAGTCGAAGCGCGGCGCCACTGTCACCCGCACGCGCGGCGCGCCGCTGATGGGACGAATGCGCCGGATCAGCGTGGTGGGGCGAAAGTAGCGGCCCAGCCGGAAGAGTCGCGGCGCGAAATCGGTGATCTCCAGGCAGTTGCCATGCTGGTCGGTCAGCCGCGTGCGCAGCACGGCCGTATTGGGCTCGTACCATTGCGCCGACTCGTGGAAGTCCTCGATCTCGATGGCGAAGTGGCCCGCGTTCGGGCCAGGATCAAGCAAGGCGTTGAAGACCGGGTCGCCATCGAAGCGCGGCAGGCAGCACCAGACGATGCGCCCGCGGCCGTCGACCAGCGCGGAGATCGCGCAGTTGCCGATCATGCCCAGCGACAGCGAGGGATCGGCATAGCGGCCTGCCCCCTCAGCGCTCCCCTGGGTACCCTCGGTAGATTGGTTGCTCACAGCGAATCCCCCTCAAGACGTCGTTGTGGTTGTGGCTCCCGCCGCCAGCGTGCCATCCGCGGAGGCCATGACTTCCAGCGCCCTGGCGGAGCGATGCAGCCAGCAGCGCAGCGCGGCCGGACCGGTCACGCTGACGGTGGCGGCGCTGGGCCGCTGTCCTACCAGCAAGGCGACACCGCCCAGGCGCCGCACCACGGAAAAGCCAGCCTCATCGGTAATGTCGTCGCCGGCAAACAGCGGCGTGCGCCGCGCAAACGGCGGCCCGCGCATAAAGGTATCGATGGCGCCGCCCTTGTCGATGCCGGCCGGCTTGAGTTCCACCACCATCTTGCCGTGCAAGACTTCGATGCCGGGCACGCCACTGGCGACCTGCGCCGCGAAGTTGCGTACCAGCCCTTCGAGATGGGGGACGGCGCGGTAGTGCACCGCGACCGCGACCGACTTGCGCTCCAGCTGCAAGCCGGGATACGCGTTGACCAGGGCTTCGAGAGGTGGCAGCAACAGGGGCACGCCGGGGTCCGGCTGGCGCAGCCAGCGGCCGACCGCGTCGCGCAATTCCGCGCCGTGCACGCCTGCCGCGGGCAGTTGCAGGGGCTGCAGGAAATGATCCAGCTCGGCGATCGGCCGGCCCGAAACCAGCGCCACGGCACCGCCCAGATGCCGATGCAGGGCGCGCAGCGTCCCCACCAGTTCCGGTTCGACCCGCACGAGGTCCGGACGTGGCGCGAGGTCGGCCAGCGTACCGTCGAAATCCAGGAACAGCGCCGTGTTTGGTTCGATAAGAGGTAGGTTGGGCATCGCGTTACACCGTAGCACGAGTGTTCCCGCACCGTCCACCGGACAACGTCCTACACGGTGCGCCTCTGCACGCACCGCGCCGCAATGGCGCCCGCACCGCCGCGGTGCGCCGTTTCGCAGCGGCCTTGCAGGTGCGCCGGCCTGCCCTTGGCGGCCACCGGATCCGGGGTGCCGGCATCGCCGCACCGCGCCATCCTTTATCATTAGCGGTTTCCGCCAATCCCCGCCCCGGCTGTCCACGATGACCCGCAAACCCGATTACCTGAGAAAGATCCTGACCGCCAAGGTGTATGACGTGGCCCAGGAGACCGATCTCACCTACGCAAACCTGCTCTCCGCGCGCACCGGCAACAAGGTGTGGTTCAAGCGCGAGGACACCCAGCCGGTGTTCTCGTTCAAGCTGCGCGGCGCGTACAACAAGATGGCCTCGCTGTCGCCGGAGGAACTCAAGCGCGGCGTGATCGCCGCCTCCGCCGGCAATCATGCGCAAGGCGTGGCGCTGTCGGCGGCGCGGCTCAAATGCAAGGCGCTGATCGCGATGCCGGTCACGACCCCGCAGGTAAAGATCGACGCGGTGCGCGAGCGCGGCGGCGAGTGGGTGGAAATCGTGCTGCACGGCGACTCGTACAGCGATGCCTACAACCACGCGGCAGAGCTGGAGAAGAAGCACAAGCTGACCTTCATCCACCCTTTCGACGATCCCGAAGTCATCGCCGGCCAGGGCACCATCGCCATGGAAATCCTGCGCCAGCATCCGGGCCCGCTGCATGCGGTGTTCGTGGCGATCGGCGGCGGCGGCCTGATCTCCGGCATCGCGTCCTACATCAAGGCCGTGCGCCCGGAGATCAAGGTGATCGGCGTGCAGACCGTGGATTCGGACGCGATGAAGCGCTCGGTGGATGCGGGCAAGCGTGTGGAACTCAAGGAAGTGGGCCTGTTCTCGGACGGCACCGCCGTCAAGCTGGTCGGCAAGGAAACCTTCCGCATCACGCGCGAACTGGTCGACGAGATCATCCTGGTGGACACCGACGCCATCTGCGCGGGGCTCAAGGACGTGTTCCAGGATACGCGCAGCATCCTGGAGCCCGCGGGCGCGATGGCCATCGCCGGCCTGAAGCTGTATGCCGAGCGAGAGAAACTCAAGGGCCAGCACCTGGTGGCCATTGCGTGCGGCGCCAACATGAACTTCGACCGCCTGCGCTTCGTCGCGGAGCGCGCCGAGGTGGGCGAGGCGCGCGAGGCGGTGTTCGCGGTCAGCATCCCCGAGGAACGCGGCAGCTTCAAGCGCTTCTGCGAGCAGGTCGGCACGCGCAATGTGACCGAGTTCAACTACCGCATCGCCGACAACAGCATGGCCCACATCTTCGTCGGCGTGCAGATCGCGAGCCGCGCGGAGAACGAGAAGATCGCCGCCGGTTTCCGCCGCCACGGCTTCGATACGCTCGACCTGTCCAACAACGAGCTGGCCAAGCAGCATATCCGCTACATGGTGGGCGGACGCTCGCCGCTGGCGCATGACGAACTGCTGTACCGCTTCGAGTTCCCGGAGCGTCCGGGCGCGCTGATGCGCTTCCTGTCGAGCATGAGCCCGAACTGGAATATCAGCCTGTTCCACTACCGCAACCAGGGCGGCGACACCTCCAATATCCTGGTTGGCATCCAGGTGCCCAGGAACGAGAAACGCGCCTTCCGCGCCTTCCTCGCCACGCTGGGCTATGTACACTGGGAAGAGACCGAGAACCCGGTATACAAGCTGTTCCTGTCCTGATCAATCCCGTGGTCCCCGCGCATCCCTGCCGACAGGCATGCGCGGAGCCACACGCGAGGCAACCATGAGCCTTCCCGAACAATCACCGCTAGGCAAACCCTCGGCCTACAAGACCGAGTACGACCCCACCCTGCTGTTCCCCATCCCGCGCCAGCCCAAGCGCACCGAGATCGGGCTGGCCGAGGGCCGCGCGCTGCCGTTCTTCGGCGTGGACATCTGGAACGCGTACGAGCTCTCGTGGCTGAACATGAAGGGCAAGCCGCAGGTGGCGCTGGCCAGCTTCATCATTCCCGCCGACACGCCCAATATCGTCGAATCCAAGTCGTTCAAGCTCTACCTGAATTCGTTCAACCAGAGCAAGATCGCCTCGCCCGAAGCGCTGCAGCAACTGCTGCACCACGACCTGTCCGAAGCCACCGGCGGCACGGTGCAGGTTCGCCTGGTGACCGAAGCCGAGTTGGGCACCCAGAAGATGGGTGAGCTGGATGGCCTGCTGCTGGACCGGCTCGACATCGAGACCGATATCTACGAACCGGCGCCGCACCTGCTGCACGCGAGCCAGGACGAATCGCCGGTGGAAGAAACGCTGGTCTCGCACCTGCTCAAGTCCAACTGCCTGGTGACCGGCCAGCCGGACTGGGGCAGCGTGCAGATCCGCTACGTGGGCGCGCCGATCAACCAGGAAGCGCTGCTCAAGTACCTGATCTCGTTCCGCAACCACAACGAGTTCCACGAGCAATGCGTGGAGCGGATCTTCACCGACGTGCTGCGCCAGTGCAAGCCCGTGAAGCTGGCGGTCTATGCCCGCTACACGCGGCGCGGCGGGCTGGATATCAATCCGTTCCGCACCAACTTCAACACGCCGTGGCCGGACAACCGGCGCAATGCACGGCAGTGATGCCGCAAGCCGTGCAGCAAAGGAGAAAGCCCGGCACATGCGCCGGGCTTTCAGACTGCTGACAAAGTCGGGGCAACTGAGCAAGCCCCGGCGGTTCAGAACTCCGCGTGCAGGCGCACGCCGTAGAACTTCGCCGGGCCGCGGTCGCGGTTATAGCCGGGATTGCGGATGTACTGGAAGTCCGGGCTGATGCTCAGGTATTTGACCGGCTGGAAGCTGTAGAACAGTTCCACGATCTGCTCTGGCCCGTACCTGAGCGCACCGTCGCCCAGGAATGCGCCCAGACCGCCCGCGGCCAGATAGGCCTGGTGGTGCGAGCCCAGCATGTTCACCGACATGGCCAGGCCCACCACATCGCGCGGCCGTCCCCACGCATTGCCGTTAAGCACGCCGCCGGCGGCTACCTGGCGGCCGATTTCGGTGAAGGCATAGGTCTCTGTCTTGTCGTCGGACATATTGGCGCGCGCGAACACGCCGAGCGAATCGTTCACGCGCTGCATCACCGACAAGCCCACGCCAAGTTTGGCATGTTCCTCGCGCACATCGGCCAGGTCCGGCGTGGTGCCGGTGGCGGCGCCAAGCTGCAGCGCATCGCTGAACCTGCCCATGCGCGCCTTGTTGCGCCAGAACAGCAGGCGCGCCACGCCAGGCTTGCCCGCCAGGCTGTAGCGTTTCTCGAATTCGAGGATGTCGCCATAGTGCTCGAACATCCGTGTATCGAGCTCCAGCCCGTTGGACTCCAGCGGCTGCAGGAAACGGCCAAGCCGCACCGACCAGGCGTCGCCAATGTACTCGAGCGCCACGCCCCAGTTGTAGCCGCGCGCATCCGCCGGATAGTCGAAGGAGCCGTGCGTCAGGAACGACCAGTTCATGAACTGGGTGCGCGGGTCGGAACCGTACTCGTTCTGGTCGAAGACGTCGAGCACGCCGAAATTGCCGGCGGTCAGCACCACGCGGCGCTTGTCGACGCTGCCGGCCAATTGGTTGAAGTCGGCATCCAGCTGCTCGCTGCCGCCGCCCAGGCCCCAGGTCTGCCGGATAAAAGCGCGCGCCCGGTAGAACACCGGGCTGGTGCTCGACACCTTGGCCAGTTCGGCATTCGACAAGCCGCCCAGTCCGTGCAACTCCGAGAACGGCACCCCCTGCGTCACTTCCGGGTTGAAATGGAACTCCGCGCCGCGCCACAGGCGCACGCCGAGATCGAGCGTGCTGCTGAAGGAATAGCTCTTGGCACGCTCCGTGGCGAGGCTGTTGGTGCCCGAGTAAGCCGCGCCGAAGGACGGCTTGCGCTGCCAGATATAAGTGGCCTGGCCGTGGAAGGCGAAGTTCTCCGGGGCATCCGCCTGCACAGGCACGTCGCCGCTTGCCGCGCCCTGCTCCTGCGCCAGCGCCGGTATCGACGCCATGCCGCCCAGGCCTGCCAGCGACAGGGCAGCCGCAGCCAGGCGAGAGGCAAAAGACAGGCGTGGCCGCGCCGGGGCGGCTGGGAAGCGACGAAGCAACATGAAAAATCCGGAGAAACAGCGGCGGGCGGGTGAAGGATAAGTGCCCCGCCGACTGGCGCACGAAGCATAGCCAAGCCTATATGACATGTCTACCTTGCATTGCTGCGACGCAACATATCCACTCCCGAAGTTGCCGTCTGTCGACTTTGTAACCGCCCTTGAATTAATTAATTAGAAAATTAATATTGTCTGCATAGCCCGGAGCCAGCCATGCCCCCTGCCGCAGACAATCCGCCCGCCAGCCGCCGTCCCGGCCGCCCCGCCGCCGCCAAAGCTGGGAACGCCGGCCAGCGCGAGCAGTTGCTCGATGCCGCCACCGAACTGTTCGCGCAACGCGGCGTGGCCGCCACGGCGATCAAGACCATCGCCACCCATGCCGGCGTCACGCCGGCGCTGGTGCACTACTACTTCCGCGACCGCGACCAGTTGCTCGATGCGGTGGTCGACGAGCGCCTGCAGCCCCTGGTCGAACAAGTGTTCCTGCCCGCCGTGGCCGACAGCGCCGACCCCGCCGCCATGCTGGTGGGCATCGCCGGCCGGCTGATCCGCACCGCAGCCGCTACCCCATGGTTCCCGGGCCTGTGGATCCGCGAGATCGTCGGTGCCGACGGACAACTGCACCAGCGCGTGCTGCAGAAGATCGCGATGCAGCGCGCCGGGCTGGTGATCGCCCCGCTGGCCGCCGCGCGCGCGCGCGGCGAGATCAACCCCGGACTGGAGCCTGCGCTGCTGATGGTGTCGCTGATCGGCCTGACGCTGCTGCCGCTGGCCACCACCCATATCTGGCGCCGCCTGCCCGGTGCCGAAGCCATCGACAGCGAGGCACTGGTGCGCCACGTCAGCGCGCTCCTGGCGCATGGCCTGGCCGTGTCGCCGCAGGCGCAGATCGCGCCGCCGCCCTCTGCCTGAATCCAGCCCGCCAGCCACGGAGCCCGTATGCCACGCCACCATTCCCAAGATCCTTCCGCCTCCGCCACGCGCCGGGCCGCGCGCTCGTGGCGGGCAGCCGCGCCGGCTGCGGTCATCGGCGCCGCGTTGCTGAGTGCCTGCAGCGAAAAGGCGCCGCCTTCATGGCAAGGCTATGTGGAAGGCGAATTCGTCAGCGTGGCCTCGCCCTTCGCCGGGCGCCTGGACCGGCTCTCGGTCCAGCGCGGCCAGCAGGTCGCCAGCGGCGCGCCGTTGTTCGCGCTGGAAGCCGAGGACGAACGCGCGGCGCGCCAGCAGGCCGAGGAGCAGATGCGCGCGGCAGAGTCGCAGCTGGCCGACCTGCAAACCGGCAAGCGCGTGCCCGAAGTGGACGTGAGCCGCGCGCAGCTCGCGCAGGCTCAGGCCGCCGCGGCACGCAGCGCCGCGCAGCGCAAGCGCGACGAGGCGCAGTACGCCATCGGCGGGATCGCGCTGGCGCAACTGGAAGACAGCCGCGCCACCGCCGCGACCGATGCCGCCCGCGTGCGCGAACTGCAGCGCGATATCGACGTGGCCCTGCTGCCGGGACGTACCGCCCAGCAGGCCGCGCAGCAAGCCCAGGTGGCCGCCGCGCGCGCTGCGCTAGCGCAGGCCGAGTGGAAGCTGTCGCGCAAGACCGTGGGCGCGACGCAGGCCGGGCTGGTCTACGACACGCCCTTCCGCCTGGGCGACTGGGTGCCCGCCGGCAGCCCGGTGGTGCGGCTGCTGCCGCCGGGCAACGTGAAGGTGCGCTTCTACGTGCCGGAGACGGTGGTCGGCGCCCTCAAGCAGGGCGAGACGGTGCGCGTGCGCTGCGATGGCTGCGCCGCGCCCGTCGCGGCCACCATCAGCTACATCGCCAACCAGGCCGAATACACGCCGCCGGTGATCTACAGCAACGAAACACGCCGCAAGCTGGTGTTCCTGGTGGAAGCACGTCCCGCGCCGGCCGATGCGCCGAAGCTCCATCCGGGCCAGCCGGTCGAGGTGGCAAGGCCATGAGCGCGCCCCTTGCCGACACCGCACCGCGCAACGGCCAGCCCGGTGAAACAACCGGCCTGGCCATTGACGTGCACGACATCAACAAGCACTACGGCGACAAGCACGTGGTCAACAACCTCAGCCTGCAGGTGGCGCGCGGCGAGATCTTCGGCTTCCTCGGCCCCAACGGCAGCGGCAAGACCACCTCGATCCGCATGATGTGCGGGCTGCTGACGCCGGACTCCGGCTCCGGCACCTGCCTGGGGTACGACATCCTGCGCGAGACCGCCGAGATCAAGCGGCGCGTGGGCTATATGACGCAGAAGTTCTCCTACTGGGACGATCTCTCCATCCGCGAGAACCTGGATTTCGTGGCGCGCGTGTACGGCATGCCAGGGCGCCGCGAGGTCGTGGACCGGGCACTCGAAGACCTCGGCCTCGCCAGCCGCGCGCAGCAACTGGCCGGCTCGCTTTCGGGCGGCTGGAAGCAGCGCCTGGCGCTGGCCGCCTGCCTGTTGCACGAGCCCGAACTGCTGCTGCTCGACGAACCCACCGCCGGGGTCGACCCCAAGGCGCGCCGCGATTTCTGGGCGCAACTGCACCAGCTCGCAGCCCGCGGCATCTCGGTCCTCGTCAGCACGCATTACATGGACGAGGCCGAGCGCTGCCACAAGCTGGCCTACATCGCCTACGGCAAACTGCTGGCGCAGGGCACGGCCAATGAAGTGGTCGCCAGCCAGAAGCTGGTCACCTGGAGCGTGCTGGGCGAACAGCTCTCCGCGCTGTCGGAACAGTTGCAGGGCGCGCCCGGCGTGGAGCAAACCGTGGTGTTCGGCAGCGCGCTGCATGTCACCGGGCACGACGCGCCGGCGCTTGAAGCCACGCTGCGCCGCATCGCCGGCCCGCAGCACCGGATCGAGCCGATCGAAACCAGCCTGGAAGATGTCTTCATCCACATGATGAGCCAGGCCGAGGACAACATGCGCGTCGCCGGCCAGGGCAGCCGCAAGGAGGCCAGGACATGAAGCGCGGCAATGCAAGCAACGTGCGCGCCGGCAACGGCGACCGCTTCTCGTTCTCCCTGGACCGCTGGTGGAGCATCGTGCTCAAGGAGTTCCTGCAACTGCGCCGCGACCGCGTGACCTTCGGCATGATCGTCGGGCTGCCGATCATCCAGCTGATGTTGTTCGGCTTCGCCATCAACAGCGATCCGCGCCACATGGCCACCGCGGTGATCGCCGCGGACCAGAGCGAGTTCACCCGCACCTTCGTCGCCGCCATGCAGACGTCCACCTACTTCGACGTGGTGCGCACCCTGCCCGACGAAGCCGCCGGGCGCGAGGCGCTGATGAAGGGCGAGGTGCAGTTCGTGCTCAGCATCCCGGCCGATTTCACCAGCCGGCTGCTGCGCGGCGAGCGTCCCTCGTTGCTGGTCGAGGCGGACGCCACCGATCCTTCCGCCACCGGCATGGCCATCTCCGCGCTGTCGCAGCTGCCGCTCTCGGTGGCGGACAGGGACCTGCAGGGCGCGCTGGCGCACCTGGCAGGCGGCAAGCCGCCCTTCGACGTGCAGGTGCAGCGGCTCTACAACCCGGAAGGCCTCACGCAGTACAACATCATCCCCGGCCTGATGGGGGTGATCCTGACCATGACGATGGTCATGATGACGGGCCTGGCGATGACCCGCGAGCGCGAGCGCGGCACCATGGAGAACCTGCTGGCCACGCCGGTCAGGCCGCTCGAGGTGATCACCGGCAAGATCATCCCCTACATCTTCATCGGCCTGATCCAGTCCACCATCATCCTGCTGGCCGCGCGCTGGGTATTTGGCGTGCCCTTCGTCGGCTCGGTGGTAGCGGTCTACCTGTCGGCGCTGCTCTTTATCGCCGCCAACCTGACGGTGGGCATCACCCTCTCCTCGCTGGCGCAGAACCAGTTGCAGGCGGTCCAGCTGACCTTCTTCTACTTCCTGCCGAACATCCTGCTGTCGGGCTTCATGTTCCCCTTCCAGGGCATGCCGCGCTGGGCGCAGGTCATCGGCAACGTATTGCCGATGACCTACTTCAACCGCCTGGTCCGCGGCATCCTGCTCAAGGGCAACGGCTGGACCGAGCTATGGCCGAACGTGTGGCCGATGGCGCTGTTCACGCTAGTCGTCATGACCATTGCGGTGCGTTTCTATCGCCGCACGCTCGATTGAGGGAGCCTGCCATGCAAGCCTCGCCACAACGCCGGATCACCTCGCACCGCACGGCCCTCGCCATGCTGGCGGCGGCCGCACTGACGGCCTGCGCGGTCGGCCCCGATTTCACCGTGCCGGCCGCGCCCGCGGTGCCGGCTTACACCGCCGGCACGCAACCGGAGCGCACCAGCGCCGCCGACGTGCCGCACGGCCAGGCGCAGGTGCTGGAGAGTGGCGGCGACGTGCCGGCGCAATGGTGGGCGCTGTTCCGCAGCCCGGCGCTGGACCGCACGATCCGCGCGGCGCTGGACGCCAGCCCGACGCTGGCGCAGGCACAGGCCCGCATCGAGCAGGCGCGCCAGGAGCTGGCGGCCACCACCGGCGCGCGCTTGCTGCCGCGCGTGGACGCCAGGCTGAACACTACCCGCGAGCAGGTCAATTTCAACTCGCTGGGCATTACCGCCTTTCCCAGTCCGGGGCCGTTCACGCTGTATGGCGCCAGCGTGGAAATCTCCTACACGCTCGACCTGTTCGGCGGCCAGCGGCGCGAGCTGGAGGGCTTGCGCGCGGCGGTGGACTACCAGCGTTTCGAACTGGAAGCCGCGCGCCTGACGCTGGCCGGCAACGTGGCCACCGCCGCGATCCGCGAGGCCGGCTTGCGCGCGCAGATCGCCGACACCGAGGCCATCGTGCGGGCCCAGCAGCGCCAGCTCGATATTGCGGGGCAGCGCCTGCGCGCCGGCGGCGTGGCGGAGGTCGACGTGCAGCGCCAGCGCAACGAACTGGCGCAGAGCCAGGCCCTGCTGCCAGGCCTCGCGCAACAACTCGCGGCCACGCGCCACCAGCTTGCGGTGTACCTGGGACAGGCGCCGGCCAGTGCCGACCTGCCCGAATTCCGCCTGGCCGATCTCACGCTGCCCGCCACGCTGCCGCTCAGCCTGCCCTCCACGATGGCGCAACGGCGCCCCGACATCCGCGCGGCCGAAGCGCTGCTGCACCAGGCATCGGCAAACATCGGCGTGGCCACGGCGCAGCTCTATCCGCAGCTGACGCTATCCGGCAACGCCGGTTCGCAGTCCCTGTCCGCGCGCGACCTGTTCGGCAGCCTCAACGTGTGGTCGCTGGCCGCGGGGCTGGTGCAGCCGGTGTTCCGCGGCGGCGAGCTGGTGGCGCGCAAGCGCGCCGCCGAGGCCGCCTACGAGCAATCGCTGGCGGCCTACCAGCAAACGGTGCTGACGGGCCTGCGCGAAGTGGCCGATGCACTGCGCGCGCTGGAAGCGGATGCGAACACGCTGCAAGCACGCGCCGACAGCGCCAGGCAGGCGGCCGATACGCTTGCCGTGGTGTCGGGCCAGTATCGTCTTGGCGGAGTCAGCCAGCTTGCCGTGCTCGATGCCGAACGGCAATACCGGCAGGCTGCGCTCGCCCTGGCGCAGGCCACCGCAAGCCGTTTCACCGATTCCGCGGCGCTGCTGCAGGCACTGGGCGGCGGCTGGTGGCAACCGCAGGAGTCAGCCGCGCGATAGTCGACGCCCGGTGGCGCCCGCGAGAAGGAGCGTGGCAGATCGCTTCGCGCCGGGTTGGCGGATCGTGCCCGCAACCACGCCATATCGCGGCGAAGCCGCTCAGCGTCCCAGGAACCCGCGCAACCGCCGCACGCCTTCGTCCAGCCGCGCCGGATCGCAGGCATAGCACCAGCGCACAAACCCCTCCCCCTCCTCGCCGAACGCACTCCCCGGCGCCAGTCCCAGCCGAGCCTCGCGCACCAGCTGTTTGCACAACGCAAGACTGTCACCCGCGCCCGCAAGCCGGAAGAACACATACATCGCCCCTTCCGGCGCATGCACATCCACGCCCGGCACGGCCGCCAGCGCACCCACCAGGTGATCGCGCGCCGCGCGCAGCCGCCCGACCAGTTCGCGGGTGAAAGCCTCGCCCTCGCGCACCGCCACGATGCCGGCTTCCTGCACGAAGGAAGGCGCGCACGACGTGTTGTACTCGACCAGCTTGCCGAGATCGTCGGTCAGCGCCGCCGGCAGCACCATCCAGCCCAGGCGCCAGCCGGTCATCAGCCACGCCTTGGAGAAGGAGTTCACGCAGATCACCCGCTCGTCGCGGCTGGCGATATCCAGGAAGGACGGCGCGACGGCGCCATCGCCGGTACCGTAGTACAGCCGCTCATAGACTTCATCCGCAATGATCCAGATGCCGTGGCGGCGGCAATGCGCCAGCACCGCTTGCTGGTCCGCGCGCGACATCACCCAGCCGGTGGGATTGTTGGGCGAGTTGATCATCAACAGGCGCGTTTCGGGCGTCAGCGCGGCCAGCAGCTTGTCGAGGTCCAGGGTCCAGCCATGCGCGCCGTAATCGAGCGAGACGGTTTCCACCTCGGCGCCGAGAATCTTGGGAATCTCCACCAGGTTGGGCCAGAGCGGCGTGACCGCAACGGCGCGGTCGCCGGGCCCGGCCACCAGTTGTGCCGCCAGCATCAGCGCGTTGACACCCGCGCTGGTGACCACCACGTTATCGGGCGCCGTCGCACCATGCAGCGCACTGACGTACTCGGCCAGCGCGCCGCGCAGCGGGGCGATGCCGAGATTGTGCGTGTAGAAGGTGGCGCCCCCGGCCAGCGCATGGCTAGCGGCATCGCGGATAAAGGCGGGCGTGATCTGGTCGGATTCGCCGAACCAGAAGGGCAGCACATCGGGCAGGCCGATGCCTGCGTTAGCCACCTCGCGGATGCGCGAAGCGCGCAGGTCATGGACGGTGGCGCGGGCTGCGGCCGGGGCGGGCACAAAGCCGGTCGGGCTGACGGACATCTGGACTCCTGGTGGTGTGGGGGTCATGCCGGTCCGGATGCCGTGAGAGTCGGCCCGATTTGCGGCAGGTGAGAAAGCGTACCGCAAAGGCACCCTTGCGGGTCAATGCCGCGACTGACCACGCCTGCATCCGACGCCACCGCGCCGATCACCGGACATTTGCGTCATATCGAAGGTTCGCCCGACCTGACCGTGCGCCATGGCATCCTTGCCAGGGGCTGAGCACGGCGCTGGCGTGGCATGCGATGCGCGGCATCGCAGCACCGGAGCGGACCGGGAGCCGCCCTCTAGCGGCCCGGATCGTCCTGCTGCTGCCAGCCGGGTTTCATGCGCAGGCCGAAGCTGCTGCGCGGCTGCACGTCGCGCTCGGGGCGCAGTGCGTATTGGTCGTGATTGACTGACGGCGCGTTGGCGGCTTGCTGGGCGGCCTGCGATGTCGGCGTGCGGCCGGCGCGCGTGCCGGCCTTGGCCGGCGCGCGCACGCCGCTTGCGTCCGACGCGGCGGCGGGTGCCGCCAGCAGGGCCGGACTGGCCAGGCCGAGCCATAACGCCGCCAGGATGGGAGAAAGAGTCTTTTCGATCACGCTGTCACACGGCGGCGACGCATGGTCTGCCCGGCCGCCCCGACTCATGGGCGAACGGCAGGACCGGCGGCGGCCACCAGTTGCTGAATCCGTCATTGTCTCAGCTACCGGGGCCGCCGGGTGAAAACCGCCCGCGGCCTCGCTTTCCGGCAGGCCGGCGAGAGCCGGCCTGGCCATCTTGCGCCACCGGACGCCTCAGGCCGCCGCCTTGCCGGCCGGCTTGCCACGCGCCAGCACCGGCGCCAGCGCCGCGCCGGTATGGCTGGCCCGCACCCGCACCAGCCCCTCCGGGTCGGTAGCCGCGACGATGCCGCCGCCAGCCACCCCGCCTTCGGGACCCAGGTCGAGGATCCAGTCGGCTTCCGCGATCACATCGAGGTCGTGCTCGATCACCACCACGCTGTGGCCACCGTCCGCCAGCCGGTGCAGCACGCGGATCAGCTTGGCCACGTCGGCCATATGCAGTCCGACAGTCGGCTCGTCCAGCACGTACAGGGTGTGCGGCGCCTGCTGCCCGCGCCGCGTGATGTCGTCGCGCACCTTGGACAGCTCGGTCACCAGCTTGATGCGCTGCGCCTCCCCGCCGGACAGCGTGGGCGACGGCTGGCCCAGCGTCAGGTAGCCCAGGCCCACATCCTTCATCAGCTGCAGCGGGTGCGCGATATTGGACATGGCGGAGAAGAACGCCACCGCCTCGTCGATCTCCATCGTCAGCACGTCGCCGATGTTCTTGCCGCGCCAGGTGACCGCCAGCGTTTCCGGGTTGAAGCGCTGGCCGTGGCAGACGTCGCAATGCACCTTCACATCGGGCAGGAAGCTCATGCCGATGGTGCGCACGCCCTGGCCTTCGCAGGCCGGGCAGCGGCCGTCGCCGGTGTTGAAGGAAAAGCGCGAGGCGGAATAGCCGCGCGCCTTGGCTTCCAGCGTCTGCGCGAACAGCTTGCGGATGGTGTCCCACACGCCGATGTACGTGGCCGGGCAAGAGCGCGGCGTCTTGCCGATCGGGGTCTGGTCGACTTCCAGCACGCGGTCGATGCTCTCAAAGCCGGTGATGCTGTCGCAGCCCTGCCAGTCGTGCGTGACCTCCAGCTTGCGGCGCGGCTCGGGGCGTGCCGTGGCCTGCGAGCGCGCGGGCGCCTCGCTGCCGGCCGCCTTGCGCGCGCGCCGCGTGGCCGGCGACGACATGACCGAACGGCCCACCGCGTCGAGCAAGTTGGCCATCAGCACATCGCGCGCCAGCGTGGACTTGCCCGAACCGCTGACGCCGGTGATGGCCACCAGCCTCCCCAGCGGGATGCTGGCGGTGACGTTGCGCAGGTTGTGCAGCTTGGCGCCATGCACGGTCAGCCAGCGCCCGGGCACGGCCTCGCTGCCCTTGCCCTCCGGCTTCACCGCGCGGCGCGGCTGCAGCGGATGCAGGATCGGCCGGGCCAGGAACTGGCCGGTCAGCGAGTCCGGGCTGGCCGACAGCGCGGCCACGCCGCCCTCCGCCACCAGCGTGCCGCCGCGCTTGCCGGCGCCGGGGCCGATGTCGATGATGTGGTCGGCGCGGCGGATGGTGTCCTCGTCATGCTCCACCACCACCAGCGTATTGCCCTTCTCGCCGAGCTTGCGCAGCGCGTCGAGCAGGATCTGGTTGTCGCGCGGATGCAGGCCGATGGTGGGCTCGTCGAGCACGTAGCAGACACCCTGCAGGTTGCTGCCGAGCTGGGCCGCAAGCCGGATGCGCTGCGCCTCGCCGCCGGAGAGGCTGGGCGCGGCGCGGTCCAGGCTGAGGTAGCCCAGGCCGACTTCTTCCAGGAACTGCAGGCGGCTGCGGATCTCGCTCACCACGTCGCGCGCGATCTCGCCTTCGCGGCCTGCGAGGCGCAGGCCCTGCACCCAGCGGTGCGTATCGGAGACCGTCCACTGCGCCACTTCCACGATGGGGTGCGCGTCGAACGTCACCGCGCGCGCCACCGGGTTCAGCCGCGTGCCGCCGCAATCCGCGCACGGCGTATCGGCCACGTCATCGGGCTCTTGCTGCTCGGAAGGCAGCGTCTGCTCGCGCCCGCGATTGTCGTCGGCCATCACGGTATCGTCGTAGACCGCGCGCTGCTCCCGCGTGAGGGTCAGGCCGGTGCCGACGCAGCTGGTGCACCAGCCGTGCTTGCTGTTGTAGGAGAACAGGCGCGGGTCCAGTTCGGGATAGCTGGTGCTGCACACCGGGCAGGCGCGCTTGGTCGAGAACACGGTGGTGCTGCCGACGCGGGCGGTGCCGCCGTTGCCCATCGCGTGCTGCAGGCCGTCGAGCGGCGCCAGCAGGTGCATCACGCCCTTGCCGGCTTCCAGCGCCTGGCCCAGCATCGCGCGCAGCGCGGCTTCGTTGTCCGCGGACACGATGATGTCGCCGACCGGCAGCTCGATGGTGTGCTCGCGGAAACGGTCCAGGCGCGGCCACGGGTCCACCGGCAGGAATTCGCCGTCGACACGCAGGTGCGTATTGCCGCGCGCCTTGGCCCATTTGGCCAGGTCGGTATAGACACCCTTGCGGTTGACCACCAGCGGCGCCAGCAGGCCAACGTGCTGGCCCTTGTAGTCGCGCAGCAGCTGCGCGGCGATGGACTCGGGGCTTTGCGAGGTGACCGGCGTGCCGTCGTGGATGCAATGCTGGATGCCCAGCTTCACATACATCAGCCGCAGGAAGTGCCAGACCTCGGAGGTGGTCGCCACCGTGCTCTTGCGGCCGCCGCGCGACAGGCGCTGCTCGATGGCCACCGTGGGCGGGATGCCGTACACCGCATCCACCTCCGGCCGCCCGGCGGGCTGCACGATGGAGCGCGCATAGGCATTGAGCGATTCAAGGTAGCGGCGCTGCCCTTCATGGAACAGGATGTCGAACGCGAGCGTGGACTTGCCCGAGCCGGACACCCCCGTGATGACGTTGAACTTGCCGTGCGGGATATCGACGTTGAGCGCCTTCAGGTTGTGCTCATGCGCGTTGACGATGCGCACCACGTCCTCGCCCTCGATGGCGCGGCGCGCGCGCGCCGCGCGCAAGGCAGCCTGCAACGGCACGCCGGCATCTTCGGCCACGAAGGCATGGCCCACGGCGCGGTCGTACTGCAGCAGCGCCTTGCCGGTATGCGAGTCCGCGCAGCGCTTGACATCTTCCGGCGTGCCCACGCACAGCACTTCGCCGCCGGCGTCGCCGCCCTCGGGACCGAGGTCGATGATCCAGTCGGCGGCGCGCACCACGTCGAGGTTGTGCTCGATCACGATCAGCGAATGCCCACCGTCCAGCAGCTTGCCGAAGGCGCGCATCAGCTTGGCGATATCGTCGAAGTGCAGCCCGGTGGTGGGCTCGTCGAACATGAACAGCTTGCACTCGTACGGCATCGGCTTGACGCGCGTATTGCTTGCCTGCGCGGTCTCGGCCAGGTAGCCGGCCAGCTTCAGGCGCTGGGCCTCGCCGCCCGACAGCGTGGGCACCGGCTGGCCCAGCTTGACGTACTCCAGGCCCACGTCGACGATCGGCTGCAGCACACGCAGCACCGCCGCATCGCCGGCGAAATACGCCACGGCTTCGCTCACGGTCAGCTCAAGCACATCGGCCACGCTGAGCGCGCGCGGCGCTTCGCCCGGCAGTGCGCGCTCGATCTTCACTTCAAGGATTTCAGCGCGGTAACGCCGGCCATCGCAGTCCGGGCAGCGCAGGTAGACGTCGGAGAGGAACTGCATCTCGACGTGCTCGAAGCCCGAGCCGCCGCAGGTGGGGCAGCGCCCGTCGCCGGAGTTGAAGCTGAACATGCCCGCGGTATAGCTGCGCTGCAGCGCCATCGGCGCCTTGGCGAACAGCTTGCGGATCTCGTCGAAGGCGCCGACATAGCTGGCCGGGTTGGAGCGCGCGGTCTTGCCGATGGGCGACTGGTCGACGAACACCACATCGGCCACCTGTTCCGCGCCGGTCAGGCCGCGGAAGGCGCCGGGGGCATCCGTGGACTTGCCGAACTGGCGCGCCATGGCGGGATAGAGCACGTCCTGCAGCAGCGTGGACTTGCCCGAACCGGACACGCCGGTCACGCATACCAGCCGCTGCAGCGGAATCTCCACGGTCACGTCGCGCAGGTTGTGCTCGCTCGCGCCTTCCAGCACGATGCGCGGCGTGGCGGCATCCACCGCGCGCGGTTCCCAGCGGGAGAGATCGGTCACCTGGCGGTGCCCGGCAAGGTACTCGCCGGTAAGCGTGCCCGAACCGCGGATAGCGGCCGGCGTGCCGTCGAAGATGATGTTGCCCCCGCGCTCGCCCGGGCCGGGGCCCATGTCGATCAGGCGGTCGGCAGCGAGCATCACCGAAGGATCATGCTCCACCACCACCAGCGTATTGCCGGCATCGCGCAGGCGATGCATGGCCTCGACGATGCGGTTCAGGTCGCGCGGGTGCAGGCCGATGCTCGGCTCGTCGAGCACGAACAGCGTCTTGACCAGCGAAGTGCCCAGCGCGGTGGTGAGGTTGATGCGCTGCACCTCGCCGCCAGACAGCGTGCGGCTCTGGCGGTCCAGCGTGAGGTAGCCCAGGCCCACGTCGCACAGGTATTTCAGGCGCGTGCGCACCTCGGCCAGCAGCAGCTTGAGCGCGTCGTCGAGCATCAGGCTCGGCAGCGTGAGTTCGTCGAAGAATCTGCGGATGCGCTCGATCGGCATCAGCATCAGGTCATGCACGGTCAGGCCGGGCAGCGCTTCGAGCTGCGTGCGGTCCCAGTCCACGCCGCGCGGCAGGAAGCGTTTTTCCGGCGCGCACACGGCGTCGGCGCCCGGCTTGCTGCCCAGGCGCCACAGCAGCGCCTCCGTCTTGAGCCGCGCGCCGCCGCAAGTCTCGCACGGCGTATAGCTGCGGTACTTGGACAGCAGCACGCGGATATGCATCTTGTACGCCTTCGACTCCAGGTAGTCGAAGAAGCGCTTGACGCCATACCAGTGCGTATTCCACTTGCCGTTCCAGTCCGGCGAGCCGTCGATGACCCAGGCCCGCTCGGCCGGGGTCAGGCCGGACCAGGCCACGTCGCGCGGGATGCCCGCCTTGGCGGCGTAGCGCATCAAGTCGTCCTGGCACTCCTTCCAGGCCGGCGTCTGCATCGGCTTGATGGCGCCGCCGCGCAGCGTCTTGCGCTCGTCCGGAATCACCAGCCCGAGATCCACGCCGATCACGCGGCCGAAGCCGCGGCAGGTCTCGCAGGCGCCGTAGGCGGAGTTGAAGGAGAACAAGGCCGGCTGTGGATCGGCATAGCGGATATCGCTCTCCGGGCTATGCAGGCCGGTGGAAAAGCGCCATACCTGGGGCTCCGCGCCCTCATTGGCAGCGTCGGGCACATAGACGTTGACCCGGCCGCTGCCGCGCTTGAGCGAGGCCTCGATGGCTTCCAGCGCCCGTACCTTCTCGGTATTGCCGAGGCGGAAACGGTCGGCCACCACGTCGAGCACCTTGCGCGGCCCGGTGGGCGACGCCACCACGCGCTGCGCCTGCACCCGCGTATAGCCGCTGACGGACAGCCACTGCTCGATCTCGGCGTCCGTAGTGGTTTCCGGCAGTTCCACCGGGAAGGTCACGACCAGACGGGGATCGCCGTCCGGCGCCTGCGCGGCGCGTGCCCGCAGCTCGGCGTAGATGGTCTCCGGCGAGTCGTGCCGCACCGGCTGCGCGGTCTGGCGGTCGAACAGCTCGGCGGCGCGCGCGTACAGCAGCTTCAGGTGATCGTTGAGCTCCGTCATGGTGCCGACCGTGGAGCGCGAGCTGCGCACCGGGTTGGTCTGGTCGATGGCGATGGCCGGTGGCACGCCGTCGACCCGGTCCACCTGCGGCCGGTCCATCCGGTCCAGGAACTGGCGCGCGTAGGCGCTGAAGGTCTCGACGTAGCGCCGCTGCCCTTCGGCGTAGAGCGTATCGAACACCAGGCTCGACTTGCCCGAGCCCGACGGCCCGGTCACCACGGTCATTTCGCCGGTGCGCAGGTCGAGGTCGAGATTCTTGAGATTGTGCTGACGGGCTCCGCGGATACGGATGACACCGGATGACATGGGTTGCGTCCTTTTGATGCGGGTGGCTGGCGGAATGCTTGCGAGCGGGGTGCGACGTGCGGGCGGCGGAGGGCCGGGCGCGGGTGCCGGACGGACAATCCCGTTGCGCCCGCCTGGCGCTGCGCCGGGTACTGCCCACAGCACCGCGCACCTCAAAGGCGCGGCATTGGTTCGGTCAGGCCGCTATCGTATCCCGAAGGGCGGCGGCGTGCCGCGCGGCAACGTGTGGCCCTGACATCTCCTGACAGCACGGTGTCAGGAGGAAATGGGGACACATGACGCAAACAGAAGTCCCGAAGCGGCTGGCGAGGACGCCACGGGGCGCAACCAGCGCGCGGCCGCGGTCTTCGGCGTTCAACCGGCGATGGATGATGCCGCCGGTCGTGGACGGCGGGCATCGCTGTTCCGCTGCGCCAGGCGGTTGCGGCGAAATGCCTCAGTGCGATGCAGGAATCCGGTAGCCATCGCTGAGCGTCTTCAGGAACGCGATGACATCGCGGATCTCGGCCTCCGACAGGGCGGGCTTGCTGCCCGGCGCCCCGCCGAACGGCGGTTCCATATTGACGTTTTCGCGGTATCGGGCGGGCAGGTCGTCGAACTTGTCGATGCTGCCGTCGGCCTTGCGCGGGTACCACTTGCCTGGCCGGCTGTCCCGTTCCACATAGAAGCGCAGCACGTCTTCGAGCGAATGGAAAGCACCGTTGTGGAAGAAGGTCTTGCGCTGCGCCACGTTGCGCAGCCCCGGGGTGCGGAACAGGCCGCAGTACTCGGCCCGGTCCTTCAGGTCGGTGCGATCCGGCCCGCACAGTCCCAGGTCGAAGAAGGCAGGGTCGGCGTTGGCTGCCAGCTTGCGGTTGCGCGGCACGCCCAGCCCGATAAAGCCAAAGTCGCTGAAGGCGGGAAACACGCCATCGGCGCTGATCGCGCTCGGATGGCACGACGCGCAGTTGCCTTTGGCGGGATCGTTGAACAAGCGCAGGCCGCGCGCTTCCTGCTCGGTCAGCCTGACCTGCCGCCGCAGGAACGCATCGTATTTGCTGGTGTAGGGATAGAACTCGGACGGCGTCTCCTGGAATACCTCCAGCACCATCAGCGCCGCCTTGAAGGCAAGCTCGTCACGCGCCAGGATATCGGCACCGAACACCTCGCGGAACGTTTGCGCGTGCTTGCCGCCGCGCAGCCTGGCCGCCACCGCCGCGGCATCGGCGTTCGCCATCTCATGGGGCGACAGCAGCGGAATGCCCGCCTGCTCGTGCGTGGAAGCCGCCCGCCCGTCCCAGTTGTGCCCGCCGGTCGGGCCCTGGTCTTCGCTGTCGTTGCCGTCGTTCTCGTGGAAGTGCTCTGAGAACGATGGCACGTTCTGCACATAGCGCAGCGAGGGCGCGGCGCGCGCGCCGGTGCGCCGCATATCGGTGCCGCCCAGTTGCACGGAAAGATCGTTACCGGGGCCGTAGGCGTGGTCCGGGCTATGGCAACTCGCGCACGCGAGCCGGCCCGATGCGGATAGCGCGGGATCGAAGAACAGCGCCTTGCCGAGCGCCGCCATCGCCGGCACGGAGGGCCGGCGCGTCGCCATCAGGGTGTAGAACGCATCGGCATAGGCGGGCCGCGCGGGGGCCTCCCGGGCCACGGGCGGCGCGGACGCGGGCGCCGCTTCCTGCCCGGACTTGCCACAGGCCGGCAGTGTCAGCGCGAACGCCAGCAGCAAGGCACCTGCGGCGAATCGGAGGATCGGGGAAGGAACTGGCGACAAACCGGAGCGCGGTGGCATCTCTGCGGGACGGTGGCACGGCGAGGGCGTGGATGGTGCGGCAGCCCAGGCACAGGTGTTCAAGGATGGCCCGCCAAGCTAGCACCCTCGCATGACATTGGCGTGTCAGACGCGGCCTTGCGTCGGATTTCCGCCCGGCAGCCATCATCAATCTGACATGGAGCAGCGCGAGAATCGCGCCGCAGTCCGACAAGACCGACAAGACCGACAAGAACCTTCTCACAAAAAACCAAACAGGAAAATCCATGCGCCGAACTTTGAGACTCTATCCCCTTGCGGCGGTGGCTGCCGCGGCCATGGCTGCCTGCGGTGGCAGCGACTCCGGCAGCGCCAGTACGCCTGCGGCCATCACTACGTCGGGCGTCGTGACCGGCAGCTATTTCGAACATGCCAAGGTCTGCATCGATGCCAACAATAATGGCAAGTGCGAAAGCAGCGAAACCAGCACGTACACCGGCAAGGACGGCGCCTTCAATCTGGCCGGCCAGGGCGCGATCGCCGCGGAAATCGGCAGTGACGCCTTCCGCAACGACGACGCCGGCGGCCACGCCGCCGTGACCCGGCCGCTGGTGTTCCGCGCACCGGCTGGCGCCAACGGCGTGATCAGCGCCATCACGACCGAGCTGGTCTCCATCATGGAGACCAACGGCGGCGACCTCACCGCGGCCAAGGCACGACTGGCCGCACGCATCGGGGTGACGGCGGACAAGCTGCTCGCCGACCACAACAAGGAAACCGACAAGACCATCAAGGCGACCCTGCAGGCGGAGATCGACCAGACCATCGACCTGATCGCGGACTCGCTCGCCGGCGGCGGCGACATCGCCCAGGCGCTGCGCGACGGCGTCGCCAGGCGGGTCGCCCTAGACAACATCAAGACCGTGGTGGTGATCTATGCCGAGAACCGCGGCTTCGACAATCTCTACGGCCTGTTCCCGGGCGCCAACGGCATCCCCGGCGTGAACCCCGCTTCGACCGGCACCGTCGAGCCGCAGAAGGACTTCGACGGCTCCATTCTGCCGGTGCTGCCGCCGACCTGGGGCGGGCTCACCGCGGCAGGGCAAGCCGTCCAGCTGCCACAGGCCAGCACCGCCAACTGGGCAAACAAGCCGTTCCAGATCGACACCCCGCTTGCGTCTGGCGGCATCAACGGCAGCGGCGTGGAAATCTCGCAATCCGTCACCACGCGCGACCTGGTACACCGCTTCTACAACAACCAGATGCAGATCAACGGCGGCAAGAATGACAAGTACGCCGCGTTCTCGGACGCCGGCGGCCTGTCCATGGGCTACTACGATGGCAGCAAGATGGCCATGTGGCAGATCGCCAAGCAATACGTGCTCGCCGACAACTTCTACATGGGTGCCTTCGGCGGCTCGTTCCTGAACCACCAATACCTGATCTGTGCCTGCGCCCCGCAGTACCCGAACGCCGACGCCGCCAGCTCGCCCGCCAAGGGCTCGATCTCGGCGATCGATGTCGACGCCAAGGGCAACTTCACGCGCCTGACGCCCGGCACCGGCAATCCCGCCTCAGTCCTCGCCGGCAAGGCGGTGTACCTGAACGACAGCACGCTGACGCCCAAGGACGCCAGCGGCATGTTCTATGCCGTCAACACCATGCAGCCGGACTACCAGCCGAGCGGCAACAAGCCCGCCGCCACCGATACCACTGGCCTCTACGCCGACCCCGCCAAGGCGACCACGCTGCCGCCGCAGACCCAGACCACCATCGGCGACCTGCTGAGCGCGCGCGGCATCAGCTGGGCATGGTATGCCGGCGCCTGGGCCAAGGCCACGCAGGACCCGACCGCCATCTACAACAACACGGTGCCCAACTTCCAGGCGCACCACCAGCCGTTCAACTACTACGCGAACTTCGATCCGGTCACCCAGGCCGCCAACCGCGGCGCGCACCTGAAGGACTTCGACAGCCAGTTCCTGCAGGACGCCGCGGCAGGCACCCTGCCGGCAGTCGCGTTCTACAAGCCGCAGGGCAACCTGAACCAGCACCCCGGCTACGCGAGCGTGACTGACGGCGACGCCCATATCGCCAGCGTGATCGCGCAATTGCAGAAGAGCCCGCAGTGGAAGAACATGCTGATCCTGGTCACCTACGACGAAAACGGCGGCTTCTACGACCACGCGCAAGTGCCCACCGGCGACCGCTGGGGCCCTGGCACGCGTATCCCGGCCATCCTGGTGTCGCCGTACGCGAAGAAAGGCTTCGTCGACCATACGCAATACGACACGGCCTCGGCCCTGCGCTTCATCACCCGCCGCTTCGTCCTGCCGACCCTGCCCGGCCTGCAGCAACGCGACACCGCGCTGCTTGCCAGCAAGGGCAAGGCGATGGGCGACCTGACCAACGCGCTGGACTTCACGGCCATGCCGCACTGATGGTGCCGAAAAAAACCTGAGGTGTTGGCCGAAGCCGACCGGATACGCCAAAGCCGTCTGGAATGACGACGGCTGTCGCCCCCTCTCCCACTCGTGGGAGAGGGAGCAAACCGGCCTTCGAAGCTGACCTTGAGGTTAAGCCGTTACCGCCATACCGCGCGGCGTACGGCCGATCAGCTCTCTTCCTTCGGCATCTGCGACACAATGAACTCGTGCTCAGCCGTGTTCAGCGTCGACACCCGCCACTCCACTGGCTGCCGGTGGTAGGTGAATGCCACGCGGTGGATGCGCATCAGCGGCGCGCCCGGCGCCACGCCGAGCAGGGCCTGCTCCCGCTCGGTAGCCAGCACCGAACGCAGGCGCTCCTCGGTCTGGATCACATTGACGCCGAAGGACTCCTGGTAGAAGTTGTACAGCGTAGTTGGCCGGCTACGTAACTGCGCCTCGGTCAGCCCGGCAAACAACCGCTCCGGCAGCACGATCTCGTCGATCATCATCGGCCGTTCGTCCAGCGACAGCACGTTGGTCAACTGGAACGCCCGCGCGCCTGCCTCCAGCCCCAGCAACGCGCACACGCTCTTGTCCGCCTTGATCTTGCGGAACGACTCCAGCTCCACGGTCGGATAGCCGCGATGGCCGTCCTGGTGGGCCACCTTGAAGAAGCGGAAGAAATGATCGTCGCGCCGGTGCGTGGCCACGAAGGTGCCTCGCCCCTGATGCCGGATCAGCAGGCTTTCCGCCACCAGTTCGTCGATGGCCTTGCGCAGCGTGCCGATCGACACGCCGAAGCGTTCGGTCAGCTTCTTCTCCGACGGGATCGCCTCGCCGGGCTTCCATTCGCCATCGGCCAGCGCCTGCAATACATGCCGTTTGACGTCCTTGTAGAGGACGCCGCCCGGCGGAGGGATATCTCGTAGGTTGCTCATGGCTTGGTGCTTTCTCTGGATGACTGGAATGTACCAGAGAATAACTCATACAACTCATACATATGACATAGTTGACATGAAGGAATTTGGAAACTATTCTTTGTTCCATCGGTTGCCGCTCACCGCTTGCTGCACCGTAACAAAACCCCCCAAAGGAGGAGCAATGATTCACGTAGTGCTGCACGATGCAAAAGACACGGTCGCCGTAGCGGTGGTCGAGGGGATCGAGGCCGGAACCGAGCTGAACGCCTGGATCATGGACGAGGACAAGATCATCACGGTGGTTGCCAAGCAGCCCATCCCGATCGGCCACAAGGTGGCGCTGCGCGACATGGAAGTGGGCCAGACCGTCTTCAAGTACGGCATCGACATCGGCAAGGTGGTCGCGCCCATCAAGGCCGGCGACCACGCCCACGTCCACAACATCAAGACCAAGCGCTGGTAAGCCGCGCCCCGCCCTCGCACCCCTACAACATACCGAGAGAACATCCATGTCCGTCATCGACAACCAGACCACCTTCCGGGGCTATCGCCGCGACAACGGCCGCGTCGGCGTGCGCAACCACGTCATCATCCTGCCGCTGGACGACCTCTCCAACGCCGCTGCCGAAGCCGTTGCCACCGCCATCAAGGGCACCATGGCGATTCCGCACCCGTACGGCCGCCTGCAGTTCGGTCCCGACCTCGACCTGCACTTCCGCACCCTGATCGGCGCCGGCAGCAACCCCAATGTGGCGGCCGTGGTGGTGATCGGCATCGAGGATGGCTGGACCAAGAAGGTGGTGGACGGCATCGCCAAGACCGGCAAGCCGGTGGTAGGCTTTGGCATCGAAGGCCATGGCGACCACGACACCATCATGCGCGCCTCCAAGGCCGCCAAGGAGTTCGTGCAGTACGCCACCGGCCTGCACCGCGTGGAATGTCCGATCAGCGACCTGTGGATCTCGACCAAGTGCGGCGAATCCGACACCACCTCCGGCTGCGGCGCCAACCCGACCGTGGGCAACGCCTTCGACAAGCTGCATCCGCTGGGCACCACGCTGGTATTCGGCGAGACCTCGGAGCTCACCGGCGGCGAACATATCGTGGCCGCGCGCTGCGCCAACGACAAGGTGCGCCAGGACTTCATGAAGATGTTCAACCGCTACCAGGGCATGATCGACCGCTGGAAGACCACCGACCTGTCCGAATCGCAGCCGACCAAGGGCAATATCGCCGGCGGCCTGACCACGATCGAAGAAAAAGCGCTCGGCAATATCCAGAAGATCGGCAAGAAATGCACCGTCGACGGCGTGCTGGACAAGGCCGAAGAGCCGACCCACCCCGGCCTGTGGTTCATGGACTCGTCCTCGGCTGCCGCGGAAATGGTTACGCTGTGCGCCGCTTCCGGCTATGTCGTGCACTTCTTCCCGACCGGCCAGGGCAACGTCATCGGCAACCCGATCGTGCCGGTAATCAAGCTGTGCGCCAATCCGCGCACCGTGCGCCTGATGAGCGAGCATATGGACGTGGACTGCTCGGGCCTGCTGCAGCGCGAACAGACCCTGGACCAGACCGGCGACAAGCTGCTCGAATGCATGATGGCCACCATCAACGGCCGCTGGACCGCCGCGGAAGCGCTGGGCCACCGCGAGTTCGTGCTCACGCGCATCCACGAGTCCGCCTGATGAAACAGGTCTGCATCAGCGAGTTCATGGACGCCGATGCCGTGGCCGCGCTGGACGCTTGCGTGCGGCTGCGCTACGAACCGGCCTGGGTCGACCAGCGCGACGCCCTGCTTGGCGCGCTGGCGCAAACCGATGCGCTGATCGTGCGCAACCGCACCCGGGTCGATGCCGAACTGCTCGACGCAGCGCCCGCGCTGCGGGTGGTCGGCCGGCTTGGGGTGGGACTGGACAATATCGACGTCAAGTCCTGCGAGGCGCGCGGCATCCGCGTGATTCCGGCCACCGGGGCCAACGCGCGCTCGGTGGCCGAATACGTGGTCACGATGGCGCTGATGCTGTTGCGCGGCGCCTATCTGAGCCATGCCGGCATGGTGGCCGGAAAGTGGCCGCGCGCGCGCCTGTCGGAGGGGCATGAGGCACTAGGCAAGACGCTCGGCCTGATCGGCTTTGGCGATATCGGGCGGCTGACCGCGCGGCTTGCGCAGGCGCTGGGCATGCAGGTAGCAGCGCACGATCCGGCACTGCCTGACGATCATCCGGTGTGGCGCGAAACCGCCGTGACACCGATGACGCTGGAGGCACTGCTGGCCAGCGCGGATGCCGTGAGCCTGCATGTGCCGCTGGTGCCGGCTACGCGCCATCTCATCAACGCGGAGCGCCTGCGCGGCATGAAGCGCGGCGCGGTCCTCGTCAACACCGCGCGTGGCGGCGTGGTCGACGAGGCTGCGCTGGCGGCTGCGCTGCGCGGGGGATCGCTGGCGGGCGCGGCGCTCGATGTCTTCGAAGCGGAGCCGCTGGGGGCCGGCGGTATCCTGGCGGACGCGCCGAACCTGGTGCTGACGCCGCATATCGCCGGCGTCAGTTTCGAGGCCAACGCGCGCGTTTCCATGATGATTGCAGACGCAGTCAAAAACGCATTGGGAGTGCATGCATGACCGCCTACCGGGCAGAAGAACTGGAACGACTCGCCGCGAGCGCCCTGCGCAGCGCGGGCGCTAGTGCGGCGCAGGCAGGCCCCACCGCCCGCGCGCTGGTGCAGGCCGACCTCGCCGGGCTGCCGTCGCACGGCGTCTCGCGCGTGCCCATGTATGTGGCGCACCTGCGCCACCAGCGCGTGAACGGGAACGCCCAGCCCACGGTTGCGCGACAGACGCCGGGCACCACGCTGATCGACGCGCAATCCGGCTTCGCCTTTCCCGCCTGCGCGCAGGCGGTCTCGGCCGCCATCGACAGCGCGCGCGAATGCGGCATTGGCGCCGGCGTGGTGACCAACAGCCATCACTTCGGGGCAGCGGCGCTGCATCTGGACCCTGTGGCGCAAGCCGGCATGATCGGCATCGCCATGGGTAATTCGCCGGCGGCCATGCCGGCCTGGGGCGGCCGCACGCCGCTGTTCGGCACTAATCCGATCGCCGCCGTGTTTCCTCGCAAGGATGCCGACCCGCTGGTCATCGACCTGTCGCTCTCGGAAGTGGCGCGCGGCAAGATCATGGTCGCCGCCAGGCAAGGCAAGCCGATCCCGCCGGGATGGGCGCTGGATGCCGACGGCAAGCCCACCACCGATGCGCAGGCCGCGCTGCACGGCTCGATGCTGCCCGCGGGCGGCGTCAAGGGCGCGATGCTCGCGTTGCTGGTGGAGACGCTGATCGTGTCGCTGGCCGGCGCCCACTTTGGCGCGGAAGCCGATTCCTTCTTCGAGGACGCCGGCAACCAGCCACGTATCGGCCAGCTGTTCCTGGCCTTCAATCCGCGCGGCTTCGCAGGCGATGCCGCGTACCACGCCCGCCTCGAGGCCCTGATCGCCGCCATGCTTTCGGACAGCGGCACCCGCCTGCCCGGCGCACGGCGCATCGACGCGCAAGCCAAGGCCCGGGAGCACGGTATCGAGATCCCCGAAGCACTGGAAAAGGAGTTGCGCACGCTAGCTCAAGCCTGACCGCACCGCATCCACGGCGCCCGCCAGAAGGCGCCGGTCCCACCAAAGGAGACACCATGCACTGCACCTTCCTCCGGCGCATCGCCGGCCCGTCGCTGCTGTTGCTCACGCTGCTCGCCGGACCGGCCGCAGCCAGCAGCACACCTGCAGCCTTCCCGGCCAAGCCGGTCCGCTATGTCGTTCCGTTTGCCGCCGGAGGTCTCACCGATATCTCGGCACGGCAGGTTGGCCAGTACCTGGCCGGGGAATGGAAGCAGCCGGTAGTGGTGGAGAACAAGCCCGGCGGCAATGCGAATATCGGCGCGGAGCAGGTGGCCCGCGCCAGCGCGGACGGCTACACCTGGCTGGCGGTGACGCTGGCGCATTCGTCCAACGTGACGCTGTTTCCCCGCCTGCCATTCAATATGCAGAAGGACCTGGTGCCGGTGGCGCGCATCGCCTCGTCGCCGATGATGGTGGTAGTGCCGGCCAGCTCGCCGATCAAGTCGCTGAAGGATCTGGCTGAAGCGGCGCGCAAGGGGCGCCTGAGCGCTGGTTCCAGCGGCAACGGCACGCCGCCGCACCTGGCGCTTGCACTGTTCGAGCGGATCACCAAGACCACCATCACCCACGTGCCCTACAAGGGCGGCACGCCGTCCATGACCGACCTGATCGGCGGCCAGATCGACGTGGTGTTTTCCAACTTTCCGGAATCGCTGCAAAACGTCAAAGGCGGCAAGCTGCGCGCCCTGGCGGTGACGACGCGCGAGCGCCATCCGCTGATGCCGGATGTGCCGACGGTGGCCGAGGCCGGTTTCCCCGATCTCATCGTGGAGAACTGGACCGGCCTGATGATGCCCGCCGGCACGCCGCAGGCCGTGATCGACAAAGTCGGCAGCTCGGTGACCAGCATGCTGGAGGTGAAGAGCGTGCGCGAGCGCATCATCGCCGGCGGCTTCACGCCGGCACCGATGGCAAGCGCCGCGTTCGCCACCTACTTCAATGGCGAAGTGGCGCGCTGGGCCAAGCTGATCAAGGAACAGGACATCCACGCCGACTGAGAGAGGCGGCGCTGCCGCCTTGGCCCCTCGGTCGTCAAGGGGCTGCACGCTGATCGCGTGCGGCCTCCGGCTGCCTGCCGCCGCGAATCGCACCGCTTTGCCGGAAGTATCCCTTGATGACATCCGTAAATGCCAGGCGCGCATGCGTCGAGCGTTCGAGCAGACCGACGCGGCGCCGCACGTCGACGCCGTCGAGCGGTACCAGGCGCAACAGGCTGTCGCCCTCCCAGGTGACGTTGGCCAGTCGCGGCACGATCGATATGCCGAACCCCTGCCGCACCAGTTCGATGATCGCCTCGTTCGAATTCAGCTGCATGCTCTCGTTCACGGTCACGCCGCACTGGTCCAGCACCTCCTGCACCAGGTTGCCGGTCCAGGTGCCCGGCTCGAAGCGGATGAACGGCGCTTCGGCCAGCATCTCGCGGCCATCGTCGGGCAGGAAGAAGTGCGGATGGCGCGGCACGATCAGCACCATCGGCTCGGTATATAGCTCGGTCCACACCAGGTTGCGCGGCAGCGGGCGCGGCGAGCGCGTGACCACCGCGGCATCCAGTTCGCCGTGTTCCACCTTGAGCGCGAAATCGGCCGAGAGGCCGGCGAAGAGCCGCACGTCCAGGCGCGGATGCTCCTGCTTGATCGCCCACAAGGCATCGGCGAACGCGCCCATCAGCACCGACACCAGAGCACCGATCGCCACCGTTCCGGAGAGGCCATCCTCTTGTCCGGAAGCCAGCGATTCATATCGCTGCACCAGCGCCTCGAGTTCCGGCACCAGCGCGCGGCCGGCGGGATTGAGAATCGCCGCGCGCGCATTGCGGTCGAACAGCTGGCAGTTCAGGTCTTCCTCCAGCGCACGGATCTGTAATCCGACCGCGGCGGGCGTCAGGCCGATCTGCTTGCCCGCCGCCGCGAACGTCCCGCACCGGGCCACGGCCAGGAAGGTCTTGAGGGTGCGGATGGAAGACATTGCGGCTCCGGGATGGCGGTGCGGGGAAAGCGGCGGTGCAGAGAAAGAATTCCTTTATCTGGACAAGAGAATTACTAGCTTTTTGCTCGCCATGCAATCCGGAACAATACGAGCGGACAGCCCGCATCGACAAGCGCCTCAGACAACTCGGCGGCGCACCGAAACCCTCCCCCAATCGACCCCATGACTACTCTCAACGTTCGTGTATGGCGCGGCAATGAAGACGGCGAATTCGTCTCCTACCAGGTGCCGCGCAACGCCAGCCAGACGGTACTCGACGTGGTGACCTACATCCAGCGCCACCTCGAGCCGGACCTCGGCTACCGCTTCGCCTGCCGCGTCGGCATGTGCGGCTCATGCGCCATGACCGTCAACGGCAAGGCGCGCTGGAGCTGCCGCACGCACGTCGCCAAGGTCGTGCAGGGCGACTCGCTGGAAATTGCCCCGCTGTCGAACCTGCCTGTCATCAAGGACCTCGCCACCGACATGACGGCCTTCTTCGACAAGTGGGCAGCGGCCAAAGGACAGTTCAAGGGTGCCACCACGCGCCACGACGCATTCGCCAGCGTCGAGCCCGCCTCCCCCGCGCGCAAGGCCGCCGATGCCGGCATCGAGTGCATCGGCTGCGGCGTCTGCTACGCCTCTTGCGATGTGGTCGGCTGGCGCCCCGATTACCTCGGCCCCGCCGCGATGAACCGCGCGTGGACGCTGGTCAACGATGTGCGCGACGTGGTGGGCACCGAACGCCTGCGCGCCGTTGCCGGCGACGCCGGATGCCACAGCTGCCATACGCAGGGCTCCTGCACCGAGCGTTGCCCCAAGCAGCTGGCGCCGACGGCGGGCATCGCCGGACTCAAGCGCATTGTCGCCAAGGCCGCCATCAAGGGGGAGCTATGAACAAAGCGATTTCGGTCGGTACCCAGGCCAGGCTCTGGTACTGGCAGCGCCTGAGCGCCATGGTGCTGGCGCTGTGCGTGGTGGGACACCTCATCGTCATCATGGTCGCCGTGCGCGGCGGGCTCTCCGGCGCGGAAGTGCTGGCGCGCACGCGTGGCAACTGGGCCTTCGGCGCCTTCTACGCCTGCTTCGTGCTCGCCTGCACCGTGCACGTGCCGATCGGCCTGATGCGGATCGCCCAGGAATGGCTGGCATGGCGTTCGCGCGGCGTGGTGACGGCTGCATGGCTGTTTGCCGCAGTGCTGGGCCTGGCTGGGCTGCGCGCCGTCTACGCGGTGGTGATGCCATGAAGAGAAACGACATGCGCGCCCGCAACCATGCCGCCTACTGGGCCTTCCTGATCCACCGACTTTCCGGCCTCGCGCTGGCGCTGTTCCTGCCGGTGCATTTCTGGGCGCTGGGCCATGCCATCCAGGGCGAAGCGGCGCTCGACGGCTTCCTGAAACTCACCGACAACCCGCTGTTCAAGACCGGTGAGTGGGGGCTGGTGATCCTGCTCTCGCTGCACATGATGGGCGGCGTGCGGCTCTTGCTGATCGAGTTCCGGCCGTGGACGGGCCTGCGCAAGGACTGGGTCGCGTTCAGTCTCGGTGCGGGCCTTTGCGCGGGCCTGGCATTCATGCTCTCGCTGTTTTCGTAGGCCAACAACCATGAGCGCCGCCGGCTGAAGCGTCGCCATGCCCACAACCCCAAAGGAGACCACCATGACGCTTTCCCCGAAGTCCACGATCCGCCGGCGCTGCCTTGCGCTCTGCCTCGGCGCCGCCGCAGTGGTTGCAGCCGGCAATGCGCGGGCGGATGCATGGCCGACCCGCCCGGTCACTATGGTCGTGCCGTTCGCCGCGGGCGGCAGCACCGATGTGCTCGGCCGCGTGATCGGCCAGAAGCTGAGCGAGATGTGGAAGCAGACCGTGGTGGTCGAGAACCGCCTGGGCGCGGGCGGTGCCGTCGGCGCGCAGGTCACGGCCAAGGCAGCGGCCGACGGCTATACGATGATGCTGGCCTCGGGCAGCATGTTCACGGTCAACCCGTTTATCTACCAGCGGCTGCCCTACAGCGCCAAGGACTTCACCTTCATCACCAACGTGGCCAGCGGCCCGATGCTGGTCGTCGTCAATCCCGGTGTGCCGGCCAGGAACCTGAAGGAACTGATCAGCCTGGCGAAGTCCCAGCCGGGCAAGCTCAACTTCGGCTCCGCCGGCACCGGCAGCCAGGTGCACATGGCGGGCGAGGCCTTCGCCGACGCTGCCGGGATCAACATCACGCATGTGCCCTACAAGGGCGAATCGCTTGCCTACAACGACCTGATGGCGGGGCAACTCCAGCTGATGGTCGGCAATATCGCCGCAGCCTCGCAGTTCGTGAAGGGCGGCAAGCTGCGCGCGCTCGCTGTCACCGGCAACGAGCGCTCGCCCATGCTGCCCGACGTGCCGACCGTGGCGGAAGCCGGCCTCACGGGCATGGAGAACGTGACGGGCTGGTTCGGCTTCGTGATGCCGGCGGGCACGCCACCCGAGATCGTCAGCAAGGTGCAGCAGGACACGGTCAAGGTGCTGGCGGATCCGGACACCCAGGCGCGTTTGCTCGCGCAGGGCATGAAGCCGGTCGGCAACACGCCCCAGCAACTGAGCACAGCCATCGCCACGGAATCGCAGCGATGGGAAAAGATCGTCAAGAACCGCAACCTGACGGCCAACTGAGCGCCAACTGAGCGCCCCGGCCCATCCAGGCCGGGGCCGAGCATCGAGGACAAGCATGAAGATAGATCTCACCCTCCTGGAAGACGCGGCCAGGGAACTGTATATCCGCGCGCTGAAGATACTGCCGCCCGACGTCAAGGACGGCATCGCGCAGCTGCAGGAACACGAAACCTCCGCCACGGCGCGCAGCGTGCTGGCCACCATGAGCAAGAACATCCGCATCGCGGAGGACACCGACAACCTGCTGTGCCAGGACACCGGCGTGCCGATCTACAACATGACGATCGGCACCGGCGTCGCCGTCGACGGACATGCCTTCAAGCAGGCCATCCGGCGCGGCTGCGAGCGCGCCACGCGCGAGCACCCGCTGCGTTCTTCCGTGGTGCATCCGCTGACCCGCAAGAACAACCACACTTCCTGCGGCATCGAGGTGCCGGTGATCCATATCGACTTCGACGACACGCCGGGGCGCATGACGCTGGAGATGGTGCCCAAGGGCAGCGGCTCGGAGAACAACTCCTTCCTCAAGATGGCGATTCCCGCCGAGGGCATGGATGCCATCAAGACCTTCGTCATCGACAGCGTGATCGCCGCGGGCGGCAAGACCTGCCCGCCGACCATCGTCGGCGTGGGCCTCGGCGGGACCTCGGACCTGTGCGTGGCGCTGGCCAAGCGGGCAGCCACGCGCGCGCTCGGCACGCAATGCGCCGATCCCGACGGCGCGGCGCTGGAAGCGGAACTGTCGCGGGCCGTGAACCAGCTCGGTGTCGGCCCGCAAGGCCTGGGCGGCGACGCGACCGCCTTCGCAGTGCATATCGAGCTTGCCTCGACGCATATCACGATGAACCCCATTGCCGTCAACATGCAGTGCCATTCCGCGCGGCGCGCATGCGCCACCTTCACCGCTGACGGCATCAGCTACGGATTCTGACCATGGCGCACTACGAACTCTCCACGCCCGTGACGGAGGCACAGATCCGTCAGCTGCGCGTCAACGACACCGTGACCTTGCAGCAAACCCTGTTCGGCATCCGCGACGCCACGCAGATCCATATGTTCGACCGCGGCCGCGCAACGCGTTTCGATCTCGGCGGCCATGCGGTCATCCATACCGCGCCCAATGTGCGCAAAGTGCCGGCCAGCGCGGAGCATCCCGCCGGCTACCAGCCGATCTGCATCGGCACCACCACCTCCGACCGCATGGAGCGCTTCACCCGCCCGCTGATGACGCAGAACGGCGTACGCATGATCGTCGGCAAGGGCGGCATGCGCGAAGGCTCGCAGGCGGCGTTCCAGGAACTGGGCGGCGTCTACCTGGCGATCATCGGCGGCACGGCGGCGCTGGAAACCACCTGGATCGAACAGATCGAGGACGTGGATCTCGACGACCTCAACCCCGAATCACTGTGGCGCTTCCGCATCCGCGATTTCGGCCCGCTGCTGGTGGCCATGGACAGCCACGGCAACAGTCTCTACACCGCCGTCAAACAAAACACCGCAGACCAGCGCGCTGCCGTGCTGGCCAGCCTGGGAGTGGCAAAACCATGAAGACCATCAAGCGACTGCAGACCGACGTGCTGATCCTCGGCTCCGGCGGCGCCGGGCTGTTCGCCGCGCTGCACGCGCACCAGCAAGCGCCGGAGTTGTCGATCACCGTGGCCGTGAAAGGCCTGCTGGGCAAATGCGGCTGCACCCGCATGGTCCAGGGCGGCTACAACGTGGCGCTGGCGCAGGGCGATTCGGTCGAGCGCCATTTCATGGACACCGTGGAAGGCAGCAAGTGGCTGTCAGACCAGGACCTGGCGTGGACGCTGGTCACCAAGGCGGTCGAACGCATCCACGAACTAGAGAACGAGCTGGGCTGCTTCTTCGACCGCAACCCCGATGGCACGGTCCACCAGAAGGCCTTCGCCGGGCAGACCTTCGACCGCACCGTGCACAAGGGCGACCTGACCGGCATCGAGATCATCAACCGGCTGGCCGAGCAGGTCTGGAGCCGCGGCATCAACCGGCTGGAAGAACACCGTGCCGTCGAGCTGATCAAGACGCCGGACGGCAAGTCGTTGTCCGGCGTGCTGATGATCGATATGCGCAACGGCGAATTCGTGTTCGTGCAGGCCAAGGCCGTGTTGCTGGCCACGGGCGGCGGGCCGACCATGTACAAGTTCCACACGCCCTCGGGAGACAAGAGCTGCGACGGCCTGGCGATGGCGCTGCGCGCCGGCCTGCCCCTGCGCGACATGGAGATGGTGCAGTTCCACCCCACCGGGCTGCTGGCGGGCAAGGACACGCGCATGACGGGCACCGTGCTGGAAGAAGGCCTGCGCGGCGCCGGCGGCTACCTGCTCAACGGCGACAAAGAGCGCTTCATGCACAACTACGATCCGCGCGGCGAACGCGCCACGCGCGACATCGTGTCGCGCGGGATCTATGCGGAGATGCGCGCGGGACGGACTTCGCCCAATGGCGGCGCGTATATCCAGATGAGCCATCTCGGTCCCGACAAGGTGCGCAAGCAGTTCAAGGGCATGGTCGAGCGCTGCGGGGACTGCGGCTTCGACCTTGCCGGCGATCTCGTCGAGGTGGTGCCAACCGCGCACTACATGATGGGCGGCGTGCAGTTCCGCCCCGACTGCAGCACCGAGCTGCACGGCCTGTTTGCCGCCGGCGAAGACACGGGCGGCGTGCATGGCGCGAACCGCCTGGGTGGCAACGGCGTCGCCAACTCGACCGTGTTCGGCGGCATCGCCGGCGACACCATGGCCGCCTGGACGCGGCGCAACAACACGCTGCGCGCGCCCGACGAAGCCGCGATCGCAGCCGCCATCGCCGCCATGGAAGCGCCATTCGGCAAGCCCGCCGGCAGCCTGGAACCGATCCGCGAGGCGCTGTTCGACTGCATGTGGGACCACGTCGGCATCATGCGCACGCGCGACGGCTTGCTGCGGGCTCGTCAACGCCTAGCGGAACTGGAACAGGCGCTGAAGGCAACCGGCGTCGCCGGCGGCCATCGCGCGTTCAACGTCACGTGGCACGACTGGATGAACCTCGGCAGCCTGATCGGCGTAAGCCAGGTCATCGTGGAAGCCGCTCTGTCCCGCGAGGATTCGCGCGGCGCGCATTTTCGCGAGGATTTCCCTGCGACCGGGGACCTGCCCGGGTCCAGCTTCACCGTGGTGCGCCAGCGCGACGGCATGCTGCAGCTGACCCGCTCTCCCGTGCAATTTACCCGCGTCGCTCCGGGGCAGACGATCCTGGAGGAGGCGGCCTGATGTAGTGCCTAGGTGGAGGAGACTCAATGAACAAGAAGAAGACACTGCGCGCGGCGGCGCTCGCCGCCATGCTGCTCTGCGTTGGCGGTCTTGCATCGGCCGAAAGCGCCCCTGCGCGGCCGATTACCGTTGTGGTGCCTTACAGCGCGGGCGGAGATGCGGACCTCTCGGCGCGCAACCTCTCCGCCGGGGTAAGGAACGTGACCGGCGAAACCCTGGTGGTCGTCAACAAGGCCGGCGCCGGCGGCGCCATCGGCTCGCAGTTCGTGCGCGACGCGAAGCCGAACGGACAGACGCTGCTGCTCGGCCGCGTCGGTGCGCAGGCGATCCTGCCGGCGCTGCAGCCCGACCTGGGCTACAAGTGGAATGACTTCACGCTGCTCGGGCTGCTGGAACTGAACCCGGTGGTCTGCGTGGTCAGGACGGCAGCCGCCTACAAGACGCTGGACGACCTGATCGCCGTCATCCGCAGCCAGCCCGGCAAGCTGAACTACAGCACCTCCGGCCCTGGCACGGTGCTGAACCTGACAACCCAGGCCTTGCTGCAATCGGCGCGGCTCGACAAACAGGCGGTGGTGCAGGTTGCCTACAAGGGCGGCGGCGAGGCTACCGCGGCGGTACTCTCCGGCGAAGTCGATTTCACCTGCAACAACCTGACCGCATTGATCGGAAATATCAAGGGCGGAAAACTGCGCGCGCTGGTGACCACCTCGCCGCAGCGCCTGCCGGAGCTGCCCGACGTACCGACCGCGAGCGAGACCGGCCATCCCCGGCTGGAAGCGCTCAATGGTTGGAGCGCGCTGTACGGCCCGCCGGGCATGGACCCCGCCCTGGTCGAAAAATGGGCTGCGGTGCTACCGAAAGTCGCGAGCGATCCGCAATGGAAAACCGGGGTCCTCACCATTGCCTCGATCCCCATGATCCTGTCGCCGTCCGAGACGCACAGGTTTGTCGAAGCCCAGGTGGCAATGTACGAACAATTGGGCAAGTCCCTCAACATTCAGCTCAAATAGGAATTCCCATGGCGAAGTCCCATCGCGGCGCCGATGCGCTGGCCAGCACGCTGGCCAAGGCCGGTGCCAGGCGCATATTCACCCTGTCGGGCAATCACATCATGCCGGTGTTCGACGCCTGCCTCGACGCGGAAATCGCGTTGATCCACGCGCGCCATGAAGCCGCCACCGTGCACATGGCCGATGCGTGGTCGCGCATCACGGGCGAAGTCGGCGTGGCAATGGTCACCGGCGGACCCGGCCACGCCAACGCGGTATCCGCGCTCTATACCGCGCAGATGTCGGAGTCGCCGCTGGTCCTGCTGTCTGGCCATGCGCCGAACAGCCAGCGCGGTTTTGGCGCCTTTCAGGAAATGCAGCAAGTCGAGATGGCCGCACCCGTCACCAAGGCGTCGTGGGCCTGCGCCAGCCCGGACACCGTTGCTGCCGATATCGCGCTGGCCATGCGCATCGCGGCATCCGGACGGCCCGGCCCGGTGCACCTCAGCCTGCCCACCGATGCGTTGGAAAATGCCGTGACGCATGCCGGCGTGCCGGCCTCGATCGCCACGCCGCAGGAAGCGCCCGCGCTCGATGCGCAGACGACCTCCGACGTACTGGCTTCACTGGCGGCGGCAAAGCGCCCGTTGATCCTCGCCGGTCCCGCGTGGCTCACGGCTCGCGGGCGCAGCCGCATGGCGGAACTGGAAGCGCGCACCGGCATTCCCGTCGTCGGCATGGAAAGCCCCCGTGGCAACAACGATCCGAGCCTCGGCGCCTTCGCGCAGATGCTGGCGCAGGCCGACTGCATATTGCTGCTGGGCAAGCGCCTCGACTTCACGCTGAAGTTCGGCCAGTCTCCCGCCTTCGCGGCCGGCTGCAACTTCCTGCAGATCGATGCGGACGATGCCGAGTTGGAGCGAAGCCGCCGTGCGGCCGGTGCCCGCTTGCTGCTCGCACGGCGCGCGGATATCGGCAGCGCCTTCGCGCAACTGATCGCCTGCGCGGCCGGGCGGGAGCAGCATCATGCATGGCTGGAGGACGTGAAGGCTGCAATCCGCCATCGTCCCGAATCATGGAAGACCGCGTCGTCGACGCACGCGCTGCACCCGGTCCAGGTGTGCAGTCCCCTGCAGCCGATCCTGGACAGCCATCCGGAGGCGGTGCTGGTCTCCGACGGCGGCGAATTCGGGCAATGGGCGCAAGCCTGCCTGCAAGCGCCGCACCGCGTCATCAACGGTCCGGCGGGCGCCATCGGCAGCGCCCTGCCGATGGCGCTGGCGGCGCGGCTGGCCAAGCCGGACGCGCCGGTCATCGCCATGATGGGAGACGGCACCACGGGCTTTCATATCGCCGAGTTCGACACGGCGGTACGCTACGGGCTGCCCTTCGTCGCCGTGGTTGGCAATGACGCGCGCTGGAATGCGGAGTACCAAATCCAGCTCAACAGCTACGGCAAGGACAGGCTGGTGGGATGCGAACTGCTTCCCTCGCGATACGATCAGGTCTGCGCGGCGTTTGGCGGATATGGTGAATTCGTGCAAACGCCGGAGCAGCTGTTGCCAGCGGTGCAGCGCGCCATCGCGTCGGGCCTGCCGGCCTGCGTCAATGTGCAGATGGAAGGCGTGCCCGCGCCGGTGGTGGCACGCAAGTGAGAGACGCAGCGCGCCGGTGCCCTATCCCAGCGCGCTGCGATAAACCAGGCCGAGCCCCGCAGCGATCAGGATCGTCCATACCACGCGGATCACTTTCGCCGGCGCGATGCGCCGGTGCAGCCAGCCGCCCGCGAAGTAGCCGGCAATGGCGCACGGCATCAGCAGCGCCGCCAGCGTGAAGATGGCGGCATTGGCGTACAGCCCCGCTAGCGCAAACAGTATCAACCGCCCGAACGCCGTCAGCACGATCAGCGTGCTGGTGGTGGCCCGCAACTGCGCGGCGTCTCGCAAGCGCCCTGCCAGGTAGATCGTGTAGAGCGGGCCGCCAGTGCCGAACATCGCGGTCAGCATGCCGCCCACTACGCCGAACGGCACCGACAGCCGCGTATCCAGCTCGCTGAAGCCGCGTTTGAACAGCAGGTTCCACGCGGAATACAGCAACACGAACAAGCCGAGCAACAGCAGCAGCGGACGCTCCGGCGCGAACATCAGCAGCGCCAGGCCTGCAACCATGCCAATCACGACGCTCGGCAGCAGCCGCCGCAACTCACCCACATGCACATGGCTGCGGCTGCGCACGCCCAGCAGGGTTCCCGCGACAAGATCGAAGAACAGGATCATCGGCACCGCGGTGCGCAGCGGGACGATCTGCGTGAGCAGCGGCATCGCCATGATGGAAGAGCCGAACCCCGTCAGCCCGAAGATCGTATAGGCCCACAGCACGATGGGCGCCAGGCAGGCGAGTTCGAGGGGCGTGAGTTGCGTCTGCGAAAGGACGGATTCGATCAGCAAAATGTGAGGGGGGGCTTGAGCGATGCTGGGCGGTCCCATCATAGTAGGCAACGTCGCTTCTAGTCAACTAACTCATATATATGATTTATGGAATCAGACGGCAGTCATGAGATGCCTGTGGCCGCAAGGTTGCACTTGGGTTTTCCCTCGGCCGATGCGTCCGAATCACCTAGGCAATGTCTACGATCTTTCCGTGTCACTAACTGGCGATTGCACCAATTCCATGATTCGACTATAGTCGAATCATGGAAACCAATAACGCGCTCGAAGCGCTCGCCGCACTTGCTCACGCCATCCGTCTGGCCGTGTTCCGCCTGCTCGTGCAGGCGGGGCCTGAAGGCCTGCCGGCGGGCCGCATTGCTGAATTGATGGAGATGCCAGCCTCGTCGCTGTCGTTCCACCTCAAGGAATTGCACCGGGCCGGCCTGCTGGCAAGCCGTCAGGAAGGCCGGTCGATCATCTACATGGCTCAGTTCGAGACCATGAATGCCTTGCTTGGCTACCTCACCGAGAACTGCTGCGGCGGCACGCCGTGTTCGCCGGTACCTTCCTGTTCCGTTGCCACGGAGTCCTGACCATGAAGCGCTTTCACGTCCACGTCAGCGTGGCCGATCTGCCCGCAAGCATCCGCTACTACACCGCGCTGTTCGACGCGGAACCGACCATCGTCAGGGACGACTATGCGAAGTGGGCGCTGGAAGACCCTCGCGTGAACTTCGCCATCTCCAATCGCACCGGGATGCTCGGCATTGACCACCTGGGTATCCAGGTGGAGACGGACGCGGAACTCGCGGAGATGCAGACGCGGCTGGCCAATGCCGACCTGCCAATGCAATCGCAGGCCGCGACGAACTGCTGCTACGCGACCTCGGACAAGCATTGGTCTGTCGACCCGCAAGGCATTGCGTGGGAGTCCTTCCACACGCTCGGTAGTGCGCCGACGTATGGCGAATCGCGCAATCGCAGCGCTGAAGCCGCCGCCTGTTGCGCGCCGACCCAATTGAACACCGCTCCGAAGCAACCTGCAAAGACCGCCCGCTGCGCGCCGGAATCCGGCTGCTGCTGAGCTTTCGCTAACAACGCCTCCGCTACCGATCCTCGGACGAGGAGGCCCCTGCTCGCCCCGACGACCACTATGTCCGACAAGATCTTCAATGTCCTGGTGCTATGCACCGGCAACTCCGCCCGCAGCGTCATGGCCGAAGCACTGTTCAATGTGCTCGGCAAAGGCCGCTTCCACGCCTACAGCGCAGGCAGCCATCCGTCGGGCACGGTGAATCCCTTTGCCATCGAGCGTTGCCTGTCGATCGGCTACGACATTTCGGGCCTGCGCAGCAAGAGCTGGGACGAGTTTGCCGTACCCGGTGCGCCCAAGATGGACTTCGTCATTACCGTCTGCGACCAGGCCGCCGGCGAGGTCTGCCCGGTCTGGCCTGGCACGCCCATCACGGCGCATTGGGGCTTCCTGGATCCCGCAGCCATTCAGGGCTCCGACGAAGAGAAGCGCAAGGTGTTCGACCAGGTGTTCCGCCAGATCCTGAATCGCGTGCGCCAGTTCGTGAACCTGCCATTGCACGTGCTGGACCGCAACGCCATCCAGAGGGGCATGCGCGCCATCGGCGAACAACTCGTGGAGTCAGGGGAATGAGCACGGCACAACGGACGGCCGGGGCAAGGCAACCCAGTGCCATCGGCTTCTTTGAGCGCTACCTGACCGTCTGGGTTGCGCTCTGTATCGTCGCCGGCATCCTGCTCGGCCAATGGTTGCCAGCGGTGTTCCATGCGATCGGCGCCATGCAAGTGGCGCAGGTGAACCTGCCGGTGGGCGCGCTGATCTGGATCATGATCGTTCCCATGCTGATCAAGATCGACTTCGGCGCGATGGGCCAGGTCGCGGGCCACTGGCGCGGTATCGGCGTGACGCTCTTCGTGAACTGGCTCGTGAAGCCATTCTCGATGGCATTGCTGGGGTGGATCTTCGTTCGCCACCTTTTCGCGGCATGGCTGCCGGCCGACCAGCTCGACAGCTACATAGCCGGCCTGATTCTGCTGGCCGCGGCGCCTTGTACCGCGATGGTTTTCGTCTGGTCGCAGCTCTGCAAGGGCGATCCGTATTTCACGCTGTCGCAGGTGGCGCTCAACGACGCGATCATGGTCGTGGCCTTCGCGCCTGTCGTCGGCCTGCTGCTGGGCCTTTCTTCGATCACCGTCCCGTGGGATACGCTCATCGCCTCGGTCGGGCTCTACATCGTCATTCCGGTGCTGATCGCGCAGGTCATCCGCAAGGCGCTGCTGGCCCGCGGCGAAGCCACATACAAGCGCGTTGTCAACGCATTGGGCCCCTATTCGATCACAGCACTGCTCGCCACGCTCGTGCTGCTCTTCGGCTTCCAGGGCAATGCAATCGTCGAACAGCCCTTGATCATTCTCTTGCTGGCCGTGCCAATCCTGATCCAGGTACTGCTGAACTCCGGCCTGGCCTACCTGCTGAACCGCAAGCTCGGCGTAGCCCACTGCGTGGCTGGCCCATCGGCACTGATCGGCGCAAGCAACTTCTTCGAACTGGCCGTGGCTACCGCCATCGGCATCTTCGGCTTTCAATCCGGCGCGGCGCTCGCCACCGTCGTGGGCGTGCTGATCGAAGTGCCGGTGATGCTCTTCGTTGTGGGCGTGGTCAACCGCTCGCAGCGCTGGTACGAATCGCATTGAGGAACCAACATGTCCGTCACCATCTATCACAACCCTGCGTGCGGCACGTCGCGCAACACTCTGGCCATGATCCGCAATGCTGGCATCGAGCCGATCGTCATCGAATACCTGAACACGCCACCGGACCGGCAGACGTTGCAGGCGATGATCCGCGATGCTGGCCTTACCGTGCGCGAAGCTATCCGCGAGAAGGGCACGCCCTACGCCGAACTGGGTCTCTCCGATCCGGCGCTGACCGATGACCAGTTGCTCGATGCCATGCTGACCCATCCTATCCTGATTAACCGGCCCTTCGTCGTCACGAAGCTTGGCGTGCGGCTGTGCCGGCCGTCGGAAGTCGTGATCGACATCTTGTCCTCGCCTCAGCAAGGCGCGTTCTCCAAGGAGGACGGTGAGGTCGTGATCGATGCACAAGGACGGAAGGTCCAATGAGCACGAACTTGCCCAACATCGTGTCCGCTGTACTCGGCACGCCTGACCTGCACAAGCTGGAGCCCGCACGCATCAGCACCCATCCGCCCCGGATCCTGCTGCTATACGGTTCGCTGCGCGAGACGTCGTACAGCCGCCTGCTCGTGCAGGAAGCCGAACGGATTCTGCAGCATTTTGGCGCGGAGACCCGCGTGTTCAACCCACATGGCCTGCCCATGGCCGACAGCGTGCCGGCGGACCATCCGAAGGTGGTCGAACTGCGCAAGCTCTCGGAGTGGTCGGAGGGTCAGGTGTGGTGCAGTCCCGAACGCCACGGCACGCTGACTGCCGTCTTCAAGAACCAGATTGACTGGCTGCCGCTGGAGATGGGCGGGATTCGGCCCACACAGGGGCGTACGCTGGCGGTGATGCAGGTCTGCGGCGGCTCGCAGTCGTTCAACGCCGTCAACGCGCTACGCGTGCTGGGGCGCTGGATGCGAATGGTGACGATCCCGAACCAGTCATCTGTCGCCAAGGCGTACCAGGAATTCGACGCCAACGGCCGCATGAAACCCTCCTCCTACTACGACCGCCTGGTCGATGTCATGGAGGAACTCTACAAGTTCACGCTGCTGGTTCGCGATCGCAGCGACTACCTGACGGACCGGTACAGCGAGCGCAAGGAAGCAGCGCCGGCTATTGCCGCCACGCTCGCGGCGGCAGCAATGAGTCATGAGAAGGACGCTCAGGTCAGCGATACCGATAGCGGCGAAGTCGAGTAATCAACGAACGGGATGGCCATGGAGCCAACAAGTAGTGTGGTCGCCAGGCTGGGCATTGCCCAGACACTGGCATGGGGTTCAACCTACCATCTGCCAGCCATGCTGGCCACGCCCATGGCCCGGGATCTCGGCGTATCACCGCCCCAGAAGATACGGATCCAAAAGAAAAAACCCCGCTTGTAGGCGGGGTTGATCTTTACAGGTTCTGATTACGCAAGGTTAAAACGGAATATCGTCGTCCATATCCTCAAACCCGTTCGACGGCGCCTGCTGCTGACGGCGCGCAGCGCCACCCTGCTGGCCACCGGCCGCCTGGCCACCACCGCTGCGTGCACCACCACCGTAGCCGCCACCGCCACCGCCCGACGATTCACGGCCACCGCCGTAACCGCCGCCGCCCATGTCGTCACCACCGCGGTCACCGCCGCCCATGCCCTGGCGCGAGCCCAGCATCTGCATCTGCTCGGCGACGATCTCGGTGCTGTACTTTTCCGCGCCGGATTGGTCGGTCCACTTGCGGGTGCGGATGCGGCCTTCGATATAGACCTGCGAGCCCTTGCGCAGGTATTGGCCAGCGATTTCGGCCAGCTTGCCGAAGAAGGCGATGCGGTGCCACTCGGTGGCTTCCTTCATTTCGCCACTGGTCTTGTCCTTGTAGCGGTCGGTGGTCGCCAGGCGGATGTTGCTCACTGCGTCGCCGCTGGGCAGGTAGCGGGTTTCGGGGTCCGCGCCCAGGTTGCCGACGAGGATGACTTTGTTGATCGATGCCATGTGAATGTTCTCCCAGGGCCACGCCCTCTGCTGCAAGCGGCGTGGCAATGCCTTGACTGATGCGTAAACGAATAACGCGCCCCCGGCCAAGAAGTCGGACGCGCGGTCATGCTAGTGCCTATTTGCGGCAAAAAGCTTTACGAAGTGATGCGGCCGGCCCTTTCAGGCCGGCCGCCACGCTGGCCGCCCACTTCAGGCGGCGACGGCCGGGGAACTGCTCTTCCGGGCCGGCGGCGACTTCATGTTCCAGGCGATTATAAGCCAGAGCAGCAGTACCACGGCACAGCCGAGGAAGACCGCGCCGCGACCTTCGTGCTTGAGCAGCCAGCCACCGACCACACCGCCCAGGAACAGGCCCATCGCCTGCGTGGTGTTGTAAACGCCAAGCGCCGCCCCGCGCGCGGCGGCGGCATAGCGCGACACCAGCGAGGGCTGCATCGCCTCCAGCACGTTGAATGCCACGAAGAACAGCAGCAGCACACCTACGATTCCCCACAAACCGTGCACGGCGGCGAACATCAACTGCACCGCGGTCATCAATCCAACCGCGCCGAGCAGCACCGGGCGCACCTTGCCGTAGCGCTCGGCGGCCATCATTGGCCCGAGCATCAGCACGAACGAGACCAGCACCACCGGCAGGTAGACCTTCCAGTGCTGATCCAGCGGCATGCCGGCGTCGCTGAGCATGGCCGGCACGACCATGAACATGGCCACCTGGGACGCGTGCAAGGCCAGCACGCCGACATTCAGGCGGATCAGGTCCGCATTGAGCAGCACGGCGCGGAACGGCAGCCGCACGGGATGCGGCGGCGGCGGCGTGGGCACCAGGAACAGCGTCACCAGGATCGCGATCACGCCCAGCACCGACATCAGCGTGAAGATGCCCGGCATGCCGATGCTGTGCAGCAGCGGCGAGGCAATCACCAGCGACAGCGCGAAGGTCAGGCCGATGCTGCCTCCCACCATTGCCATGGCCTTGGTGCGGTGCTGCTCGCGGGTGAGATCTGCGATGCAGGCGGTAATGGCGGCGGAGATCGCGCCCATGCCCTGCAGCGCACGGCCGAGGATGATGCCGGTGAGCGTGTCCGAACCGGCCGCCACCAGGCCACCGGCGATGAACAGCAGCAGGCCCGCCACCATCACCGGCTTGCGGCCGACGCGGTCGGACAGCCAGCCCAGCGGAATGTGCAGGAAAGCTTGCATCAGGCCGTAGATGCCCATGGCCAGGCCCACACGCTGGGCGTCGTGTCCGTCGGGCAGGCCGCTGGCGTATTCGGTGAAGACGGGCAGGATCAGGAACAGGCCCAGCATGCGCAGCGCGAAGATGCTGGCCAGCGAAATGCTGGCCCGCAGTTCCATACGGGTCATGCGGTCGCGCCCGGCGGCGGGCTGAACCTTGGAATCGTCGGCCTTGGCCGCATCTTGGGAGGAGCTATGGATCGACGACATTGCGATCGTGGGGAGTTTCTCTGACGGATTGCCGGCTCGTGCACCGCGCACGTACCGCATCACCCCGATGCTGACGGGGCGGCGACAACTTCGATCCATGGCCGGAGCGGAAGTTGCGGCCCCGGAAATTGCGGCCCCTTCTGTCACCGTTGCGCCGGGCGCCCGGCAGGACGGAAGCATCCTTGCCTGACAACCCTCAGCAGCATGCCGGATGTGGGCATTGCAGGACACGTCTGATGGCCCATGCAACCCCCGGAAACCGAAGTTCGGTATATTAACAGGTTTGCTCCGCTGCGCTTTAGGGTCCGGATCGGACGCCGCAAGCCCCGGCGCAGGCTGGCAAAGCCCGGCCTGGGGCTGGCCTGAAGCCGGCTGCAGCCCTGCTGGCATGCTTTTTTCTTGAAATTCCGTGAGACCCGGCCTGTCGACCTGACCGGCGGCCCCGCCTGGCGAAGACAATCGGTATATGGAAGAAATTAGAATCCGTGGTGCCCGTACCCACAACCTGAAGAACATCAATCTCGATCTGCCGCGCAACAAGCTGATCGTGATTACCGGGCTGTCCGGATCGGGCAAGTCCTCCCTCGCTTTCGACACCCTGTACGCGGAGGGCCAGCGCCGCTATGTGGAGTCGCTGTCGGCCTACGCGCGCCAGTTCCTGCAACTGATGGAAAAGCCGGACGTCGACCTGATCGAAGGGCTTTCGCCGGCGATCGCCATCGAACAGAAGGCCACCAGCCACAACCCGCGCTCAACCGTGGGAACGGTCACCGAGATCCACGACTACCTGCGCCTGCTGTACGCCCGCGCCGGTACGCCTTACTGCCCCGATCACAATCTGCCCTTGCAGGCGCAAAGCGTGTCGCAGATGGTGGACGCCGCGCTGGCGCTGCCGGAAGACACCAAACTGATGATCCTTGCGCCGGTGGTGGCCAACCGCAAGGGCGAGCATTCCGACCTGTTCGACACCATGCAGGCGCAGGGCTTCGTGCGCTTTCGCGTGCGTTCGGGCGGCGGCACCACGCATGAGGCGCCGGCCGTGGTCTACGAGGTGGACGCGCTGCCCAAGCTGAAGAAGACCGAGAAACACTCCATCGAGGTGGTGGTGGACCGCGTCAAGGTGCGCCCCGACATCAAGCAGCGGCTGGCGGAATCGTTCGAGACCGCCCTGCGCCTGGCCGACGGCCGCGCCGTCGCGCTGGAGATCGATACCAGCCAGGAGCACGTGTTCAGCTCCAAGTTCGCCTGCCCGATCTGCTCGTACTCGCTCCAGGAACTCGAGCCGCGCCTGTTCTCGTTCAACAATCCGATGGGCGCCTGCCCGACCTGCGACGGCCTGGGCCAGATCACCTTTTTCGACCCCAAGCGGGTGGTGGCCTTCCCCAACCTGTCGCTGGCCTCGGGCGCCATCAAGGGCTGGGACCGCCGCAACCAGTTCTACTTCCAGATGCTGCAGAGCCTGGCGGCCTACTACGAGTTCGAACTCGATACGGCCTTCGAGGACCTGCCGGCCGAGGTGCAGGAAGTCGTGCTGCATGGCTCCGGCGAAGTGGAGATCCCGTTCACCTATATGAACGAGCGCGGCCGCACCACGGTGCGCGAGCATGCCTTCGAGGGCATCATCCCCAACCTGGAGCGGCGTTACCGCGAGACCGACTCGATCGCGGTGCGCGAGGAACTGGCCAAGTACCAGAACAACCAGGCCTGCCCCGCCTGCCATGGCACCCGCCTGCGCACCGAGGCGCGCCATGTCAAGCTGGGCGAAAACGACCAGGCGCGCGCCATCTACGAGATCAATGGCTGGCCGCTGCGCGACGCGCTCACGTATTTCCTTACGCTGGACATGCACGGCGCCAAGCGCGAGATTGCCGACAAGATCGTCAAGGAAATCAGCGCGCGCCTGAACTTCCTCAATAACGTGGGACTGGATTACCTGTCGCTGGAACGCAGCGCCGACACGCTGTCGGGCGGCGAGGCGCAGCGCATCCGGCTGGCTTCGCAGATCGGCTCGGGACTGACCGGCGTGATGTATGTGCTGGACGAACCATCGATCGGCCTGCACCAGCGCGACAACGACCGGCTGATCGGCACCCTCAAGCACCTGCGCGATATCGGCAACTCCGTGCTGGTGGTCGAGCACGATGAAGACATGATCCGCGCCTGCGACTACGTGGTCGACATCGGCCCGGGCGCGGGCGTGCATGGCGGCATGATCGTCGCCGAAGGCACGCCTCTGCAGATCGAGCAATCGGCCAACTCGCTCACCGGCCAGTACATGTCCGGCGCGCGCCGCATCGAGGTGCCCAAGGAGCGCGCCGCGCCCGATGAGGAAAAGCTGCTGCGCATCATCAATGCCACCGGCAACAACCTGCGCAATGTCAGCGCCGATATCCCGGTGGGCCTGCTCACCTGCGTGACCGGCGTCTCCGGCTCGGGCAAGTCGACGCTGATCAACGACACGCTCTACCACGCGGTGGCGCGCCACCTGTACGGCTCCACCGCCGAGCCCGCGGCGCACGACCGCATCGATGGGCTGGAGCACTTCGACAAGGTCATCAACGTCGACCAGAGCCCGATCGGCCGTACCCCGCGCTCAAACCCCGCCACCTACACCGGCCTGTTCACGCCGATCCGCGAGCTGTTCGCCGGCGTGCCGTCGGCCAAGGAGCGCGGCTACGATCCGGGCCGCTTCTCGTTCAACGTCAAGGGCGGCCGCTGCGAAGCCTGCCAGGGCGATGGCGTGATCAAGGTCGAGATGCACTTCCTCCCCGACGTGTACGTGCCTTGCGACGTCTGCCACGGCAAGCGCTACAACCGCGAAACGCTGGAGGTGCTCTACAAGGGCAAGAACATCCACGAAGTGCTCGACATGACGGTGGAGCAGGCGCACGAGTTCTTCCTGGCGGTGCCGGTGGTCCGGCGCAAGCTGAAAACGCTGCTCGATGTCGGCCTCGGCTACATCCGCCTGGGCCAGTCCGCGACCACGTTGTCGGGCGGCGAGGCGCAGCGCGTCAAGCTGTCGCTGGAACTGTCGAAGCGCGACACCGGCCGCACGCTCTACATCCTGGACGAGCCCACCACGGGCCTGCACTTCCACGATATCGAGCTGTTGCTCAAGGTCATCCACAAGCTGCGCGACCAGGGCAATACGGTGGTCATCATCGAGCACAACCTCGACGTGATCAAGACCGCCGACTGGCTGCTCGACATGGGCCCCGAAGGCGGCGCCGGCGGCGGCCAGGTGATCGCCAAGGGCACGCCGGAAGCCGTGGCCGCGAGCAAGGCCAGCTTTACCGGCAAGTACCTGGCGCCGCTGCTCGAGCGCCGCTGAGTGGGTGCCGTGCGCCTGGGTTCCCGCCTGATCCTTTGCGCCTGGCAATGCGCGCTGCTGCTCGGCGGCGCCATTGCCGCCAGCCCGGCCGCGGCGCAGGCGACCGTCACACCGATCGACCTGGCCGCGCCGCAGGCGCGCGCGCTCGAAGAGCCAGCCGCGCCAGCGGCATCCGCCCCTTCCACGCAAGCCGCCCGGCCAGCGGAGCCCGCCAGCGCGGCCCAAGCCGCAAGCAATACCGGCGGCGGGATGTTTGCCACCGTGTCCTTGACGACAGGCGGCGCGCTCCTGCTCGCGGCTATCGCAATCATGCTCCGGCACATGCGAAGCCGGCGCCGCAACGGCACGTCCCCGCCGGGCAAGTAGTCCCGCGCGGCACCTTGCATTCGACCCTGCCCGGCCTACCATAGACTGCGAAGGGCCATTCGAAGCCGATCTGACGACTGACGCAGGCCAACGCAGGAGCACGGCCATGGAGTTCATCGTAGTGCCGGTCACCAAGCCCGAGGCGACCAATTTCATCTTTGGACAGTCGCATTTCATCAAGACCGTGGACGATATCCACGAGGCGCTCGTCGGCGCGGTGCCGGGCATCCGGTTCGGCCTGGCGTTCTGCGAGGCCTCGGGCAAGCGCCTGGTGCGCTGGTCCGGCACCGACGATGCCATGATCGACCTGGCCTGCGAGAACGCGATGGCGATCGGCGCCGGCCACAGCTTCCTGCTGTTTCTTGGCGATGGCTTTTATCCCGTCAATGTGCTGACCGCGGTGCGCGCGGTGCCGGAAGTATGCAGGATCTACTGCGCCACGGCCAACCCGACCGAAGTGGTGGTGGCGCAGACCGCGCAGGGGCGCGCGGTGCTTGGCGTGGTCGATGGCGCTTCGCCGCTCGGGCTGGAAACCGAGCTCGACATTGCGTGGCGGCGGGACCTGCTTCGGGAGATCGGCTACAAACTGTAGCCGATCCTCCATGCGGGCCCTTCAGTGCGCCTGCGCGGACGGCATTGCGCGCGTCGGCGGTTCGCTGTCGTCTTCCTTCATGCGGCTGCGGTTAAGCACGCCTGCCTCTTCCAGCACCGGATAGGCAGTGGCGCAGAAGAGCGAATTCAGGCGCTTCAGGTCGCTGATCACATCAAGGTGAAGCGAGCTGGTCTCGATGCTCTCGGCGGTCTGCACGGCGATGCGCTGCAGATGGCTGCGGGCGAACTTGCGCTCCAGATCGCGGAAGGTGGCCTTCTCGGCCATCAGTTGCTGCGCGCTTTTCAGGTCACCGGAGAGGAACACCGACAGCCCCAGGCGCAGGTTGGCCACGACGCGCGCGTGCATCTGCGAGATCTCCTGCATGCCCGCTTCCGAGAACGCCAGGTTATGGGCGATCTTCTTGTCGCGCGCGTCCTGCAGGATACGTTCGATGATGTCCCCGGCGTGTTCGAGGTTGATGGTGAGCGAGATGATTTCAGTCCAGCGCCGGCCATCGCGCTCGTCCAGCGCTTCGAGGCTGATCTGGGTCAGGTAGAGCTTGATCGCGGTATAGAGATCGTCCACCTCGTCGTCGATGCGGCAGGTGGCGGTGGCCAGCTTGGCATCGTTGGTGCGCAGCACGCGCAGCATATTGTCCAGCATCTGCTCGATGCGGTCGCCGATGCGCAGCACTTCGCGCGCGGCATTGGACAGCGCCAGCGCGGGCGTGGGCAGCGCGGCCGGATCAAGGTGGCGCGGAGTGACCTGGCTGTCGCCGGTGTTGCGGCCCGGCAGCACCTTTTCGCACAGGCGTGCCAGCGGACCGGTGGCGCCCAGCAGCAGCACCGCCAGCGCCACGTTGAACAGCAGGTGGAAATTGACCACCAGCCGCTGCGGATCGGCATCGACCAGCGCCAGCAGGTGCTCGGCCTGCCCCAGCAAAGGCAGCGCGATCACGCAGCCGAGCAGCCGCGACAGCAGGTTCCCCAGGGTGACGCGCTTGCCGGGCTGGTTATTGCCGGAGGTGGTCAGCAGCGCGGAGATGCCGGAGCCCAGGTTGGCGCCCAGCACCAGCGCCATCGCCACATGCAGCGACACCACCCCGGCCGAGGCCAGCGCCCCGCAGAACAGCACTACTGCCAGGCTGGAATAGCACAGGATGGTGAGGAAGGCGCCGATCAGCATATCCAGCGTGGGATCGCCGGTGAGCGTACCGAACAGCACCTTGACTCCGGCGGCCTGCACCACGGGCCGGGTGGCGATGGAAATCAGCTCGAGTGCCAGCGTGATCAGCCCGAGGCCGATCAGTACGCGGCCCACGTGGCCGGGCTTGTTGCCCTTCCAGGACAAATGCAGGATCACGCCGACGAAAATCAGCAGCGGCGACAGCCACGAGAGGTCCAGCGAAAACACCTGCACCATGAGCGCGGTGCCGACGTTGGCGCCCAGCATGATGGCCAGCGCCGGGGCCACGGCGATCAGGCCCTGGCCCACGAAGGAACTGACGATGACCGCGGTTGCGTTGCTGCTCTGGACCAGCCCGGTCACGCCGAGGCCGGCGGCAAACGCCGTGAAGCGGTTGGAAATGCTGGAGGAGAGCACGTGGCGCAAGTTGGCGCCATACACGCGCAGGATGCCGACCTTGACAATGTTGGTGCCCCACACCAGCAGCGCCACGCCGGAAAGCAAATGAAGTAGTACGCCCATGGTCCGCCCTAATGTGACCGGTGCCTCCATCGCTTGCGGACGCAAATGCAGATAAGCAAATGCAGATCGCACGATTCCGCCCGGCCATCGTATCGTTGTCAATGGGGCATTATGCTCCCGCGTGCATGTGCGGGCAACGCCATGGACGTATGGCTTGGAAGGGCCGCAACACCGCGCCCCGCCTGGGATGGGCGGAGCGCTGATGATCCCTGGGCAGGCGTCAGTGTCCGTCGAAGCGGCAAACCGTGAACAGCGGCAGGCCGCTGTCGAGCAGGTGGCGCGAGCCTCCCAGCTCGGGCAGGTCGACGATGGCGGCGCCCTCCACCACCGTGGCGCCCAGGCGTTCCAGCAGCTTGCGGCCGGCCATCATGGTGCCGCCGGTGGCGATCAGGTCGTCCACCAGCAGCACGCGGTCACCGGGCTTGCAGGCATCGGCGTGGATTTCGACCGTGGCGCTGCCATATTCGAGCTCGTACTCCTCCGCCACGGTCTGGAAGGGGAGCTTGCCCTTCTTGCGGATGGGCACGAAGCCAAGGTTGAGTTCGTAGGCCAGGATGGCGCCGAGGATAAAGCCGCGTGCGTCGATGCCTGCCACCATGTCAAGCCGGGCGTCCATATAGCGGTGCACGAAGACATCGATCAGTACGCGCAGCGACTTGGGGTCCTGCAGCAGCGGCGTGATGTCGCGGAACATGACACCGGGCTGCGGCCAGTCCGGCACGGTACGGATGCGTTCGCGCAGGTAGTGGGTGACGTCGCCAAGGGCGGACGACTGGATGGTGGTATTGGGCATGGGGACTCGGTCGGACAGCCAGCCGCGGCGGCAGGCTGCATGCGGTAATGGGTTACTACCCGGGCTGCCGCAAACGGCAACACAATGGGCCCAAGGCTCAGGCGGGCCGCACGGGCATTCCGGTGCGGCACCCGGCCTGACAGCCGTAACCATACAGGAGACCGTGATGGCAAAAAAGATCTTGATGCTGGTCGGCGACTATGCCGAAGACTATGAAACCATGGTGCCGTTCCAGGCCTTGCAGATGGTGGGCCACACGGTCCACGCGGTGTGTCCGGACAAGGCCGCCGGCGCCAGCTGCCCCACCGCCATCCACGATTTCGAGGGCGACCAGACCTACAGCGAGAAGCGCGGGCACAACTTCACGCTGAACGCGAGCTTTGCAGATATCGATCCGGCAGCCTACGACGGGCTGGTCATCCCAGGCGGCCGTGCCCCCGAATACCTGCGCCTGAACGAACGGGTGCTGGAGATCGTGCGTCACTTCGCCAGCGCCAACAAGCCGATCGCCGCGGTGTGCCACGGCGCCCAACTGCTGGCCGCGGCCGGCGTGCTGGAAGGCCGGACCTGCTCGGCCTATCCGGCCTGCGCGCCCGAAGTACGCCTGGCCGGCGGCAAGTACGCCGACATCCCGGTCGACCAGGCACACACCGATGGCAACCTCGTGACCGCCCCGGCATGGCCAGCGCATCCGGCCTGGCTGGCGCAGTTCCTTGCGGTCCTGGGCACCCGGATCGTACATTAGAGACTTCCGAACGCGGCCCGCGAGCATACCCTCGCGGGCCGCCACGCACGGGAGTTGTTCTATGTGTGAAATCTTCATCCGGGCCAACCCGCAGTCGTACGAGGGCCAGTCGCGCTCCCTGCGGCTGCACGGGGTGGCCACCAGCATCCGGCTGGAAAGCCTGTTCTGGGAAGTGCTCGAAACGCTGGCGCGGCGCGACGGCATGAGCGTGGGCCAGCTCATCACCCGGCTGCACGACGAACTGACGGCGTACCGGGGCGAGGCGGCGAACTTCACGTCATTCCTGCGCGTGTGCTGCCTGCGCTACCTGCTGCTACAAGGCGAAGGCCGCATCCCCGCCGATCAGAGCGTGCCGGTCGGCTCGCTCGATGCACGGGCCGTGCTGGAAGGCCTGCCGCCATCCTGGGCGGAACCGGCGCGCCCCGCCAGCCGCGCGGCGGCATAAGGCCGCATTCCCTGCGCGGCGTCAGAGTCAACCGGCAAGCATGCGCTGCTCGGCTGCCTCCAGCGCCTCGGGCTGCCCGCGCAGCACCACGATATCGCCCGGCTCCAGCACGGTTTCCGGCTGCGGATCGAACGCGCGGATGCCGCGCCGGCGCACCGCCGTCACCTCCACCCCGATGCGGTCCAGCCCTAGCGCGCCCAGCCGCCGCCCCACCGCCGTGGCCTCGGGGCCGAGCGAGACCGACTGCAGCCGCACCGACTCGCGCTCGACCATATCCTCCTCGTCGTCGCGTCCGTGGAAGTAGCCGCGCAGCAGGCTGTAGCGCGCATCACGCGCCTGTTGCACGCCGCGCACCACCCGCCGCATCGGCACACCCAGCAGCACCAGGGCGTGCGAGGCCAGCATCAGGCTGCCCTCGATGCTTTCCGGTACCACCTCGGTGGCGCCCGCCTTCTGCAGGATGTCGAGCTCCGAGTCGTCCATGGTACGCACGATGACGGGAAGCGCCGGTTCCAGCTCCTGCACGTGGTGCAGCACCTTGAGGGCGGAGGGCGTGTTGTTATAAGTGATGATCAAGGCAGCCGCCCGGTGCAGGCCCGCCGCGATCAGCGCCTCGCGCCGGCCCGCGTCGCCGTACACCACCGTGTCGCCCGCGGCGGCGGCCTCCCGCACCCGATCCGGGTCAAGGTCGAGCGCCACGTAGGTGATGCCCTCCCGCTCCAGCATATGCGCCAGGTTCTGGCCGCTGCGGCCGAAGCCGCAGATGATGGCGTGTTTTTCGGTCTGCAGGCTCTGCGCCGCGATGCGCGTCATATTGAGCGACTGCATCAGCCATTCGTTGGCGGCAAAGCGCAGCACGATGGCGTCGCTGTACTGGATCAGGAACGGCGCCGCCAGCATCGACAGCAGCATCGAGGCCAGGATGACCTGGATCAGCACCGGATCGACCAGGTTCAGGCCATCGATCTGGTTAAGCAGCACGAAACCGAACTCGCCAGCCTGCGCCAGCCCCAGGCCGGTGCGGATCGCTACCCCCTGGCGCGAGCCGAACAGGCGCGCCAGGCCGGCGATCAGCAGCAGCTTGAAGATGATCGGCACGATCAGCAACACCAGCACCAGCCACAGGTGATCGAGCACCACGTGAATATTGAGCAACATGCCGATGGTGACGAAGAACAGCCCCAGCAGCACATCGCGGAAGGGCTTGATGTCCTCCTCCACCTGATGGCGGTACGGCGTCTCGGAGATCAGCATGCCGGCGATGAAGGCCCCCAGCGCCATCGACAGGCCCAGCCGCTCGGTCAGCGCCGCCATGCCCAGCGTGACCAGCAGCAGGTTGAGCATGAACAGCTCCTGCGAGCGGCGCGCCGCCACCACATGGAACCAGCGGCTCATGACCCGCTTGCCGACAAAAAAGATCAGGCTCAGCGCCACCACGATCTTGACCGTGGCCAGGCCGAGCGCCATCGCCATGTCGCCGGGATCGCGCGACAGCGCCGGAATCACGATCAGCAGCGGCACCACCGCCAAGTCCTGGAACAGCAGGATGCTGATGATATTGCGCCCGTGCTCGCTTTCCAGCTCCAGCCGCTCCGACAGCATCTTGGAGACGATCGCGGTGGACGACATGGCCAGCGCGCCGCCCAGCGCCACCGAAGCCTGCCAGGACAGCGGAAACAGCCAGTTGAAGGCCCAGCTCGCCGGTATCACCACCAGCAGCGACAGCACCACCTGCGAGCCGCCCAGGCCGAATACCTGCCGTTTCATGGCTTTGAGCTTGCCCAGGCTGAACTCCAGCCCGATCGAGAACATCAAAAAGACCACGCCGAACTCGGCCAGGTATTTGGTCTGCGCGGTATCGCTGGCCAGCCCGAGCGCGTGCGGCCCGATCAGGATGCCGACCACCAGGTACCCCAGCATCGGCGGTAATTGCAGCATGCGAAAGGCGACCACGCCGAACACGGCGGCGGCCAGCAGCACAAGGGTCAGGTCCAGCGGAGAGTGCATCGGAAGGATCAGGGTACGCCACCACCGGGCCAGGACAACCCGGCTCGGGCGGCCCTGCCGGCGGATTGCGGCAAGCACGGCAGCCGCCCCGGCCGCCCGATCCCAGGAACAGCCCAAGCGCCATCGCATTCGTTGGTATACTTCGTCGCCATGATAGCTAATTTCAATGCGGATCGAGCACTTCGGCTCGCTCGCGAGACCCTCCAGATCGAAGCCGATGCCGTCGCCGCCCTCGCGGGCCGCCTGGACGGCGAATTTGCGCAGGCCGTGCAACTCACTCTGAATTGCAGCGGACGCGTCGTCGTGTCGGGCATCGGCAAGTCGGGACACATCGGCCGCAAGGTCGCGGCCACGCTGGCATCGACCGGCACGCCGGCCTTTTTCGTGCACCCGGCCGAGGCCAGCCATGGCGACCTGGGCATGGTCACGCGCGACGATGTGCTGATTGCCTTTTCCAATTCCGGAGAGACCGCCGAACTGCTGTCGATCGTGCCGATCGTCAAGCGCATCGGCGCCAAGCTGATCTCCGTGACCGGCAACCCCGCCTCCACGCTGGCCAAGCTGGCCGACGCCCACCTCAACGCCGGTGTGGAGAAAGAGGCTTGCCCGCTTAACCTGGCCCCCACCGCCAGCACCACCGCCGCGCTGGCGATGGGCGATGCGCTAGCGGTGGCGGTGCTGGACGCGCGCGGCTTCGGCGAGGAAGACTTTGCCCGCTCGCATCCGGGCGGCGCGCTCGGGCGCAAGCTGCTGACCCATGTGCGCGACGTCATGCGCAGCGGCAACGCAGTGCCCAAGGTACGCGAAAGCACGCCGCTGGCGCAGGCCCTGATGGAAATCACCCGCAAGGGCATGGCCATGACCGCGGTGGTGGATCCGGACGACCACCTGATCGGCGTCTTCACCGACGGCGACCTGCGCCGCCTGCTGGAAACGCCGCGCGACTGGAAGACCGTGCCCATCAGCGAGGTGATGCACCGCTCGCCGCATACGGTGGGGCCGGACCAGCTGGCGGTGGAAGCCGTGCAGGTCATGGAGGCGAACCGCATCAACCAGATGCTGGTGGTCGATGCCGACCAGCGCCTGGTCGGTGCCCTGCACATCCACGACCTGACCCGCGCCAAGGTCATCTGAGAGCACCCACAAACTATGCGGGATATCCTGTCCTCCCTGAGCCGGCTAGGAATGCGCGCCTTGCCGCTGCTGTTGATGGCGCTAGTGGCGGGCAGCACTTTCTGGCTGGTGCAGGTCAATTCCCCGAAAGAAGCCGCCACCGGGCCGGTGGGCAAGAAGCATGAGCCCGATTACTACATGGTCCGCTTCTCCGCCACCGAACTGGCCGAGGACGGCAACACCAAGATGCGGTTCACCGGCGACAAGATGATCCACTTCGAGGACGACCAGACCTACGAAGTGACGCGTCCGGCCATGCGCGCCTACGAAATCGACCGCCCGCCTGTCACGGGCCACTCCGATCGCGGCACGATGAACGCGGCAGGCTCGGTGATCGACCTGTTCGGCAATGCCTTTATCGTGCGTGCCCAAGGGCCGGACCCGGCCAAGGATCCGCAGATGACAGCCGCCTCGGAGTATTTCCAGGTGCTGATCAACGATGACATCGTGAAGACCGACAAAGCCGTCAAGCTGACCCGCGGCCCGTCGGTGATGACGGCAAACGGGCTGATCTTCAACAATGTCACCCGCGAAGTACAATTGCTGGGTAACGTACGCGGCACCATTATTACGGGGCCGCCGGCGAGTCCCGCGAAGTAGCCCAGATAACAAAGACCCGAGAGGCTGTTGCCAGATGAAGCGAAGCAGTGCTGGCCAGGCGAGCGGGCGCAAACGGTACCCAGGCGGGTGCCGCCCGCGCAGCCCCGCCCGCCTTGCCCGGAAACAGCCGCCAGGAAACGAAGCCGCCCGCGGGCCACAGCCGTCCGCGCCAACCGCCATCACGCCAACATGAATTCACTCCTGACGACATCGTCCTGTCGCCGCCGCAGCACGGCCGCTTTGCTGACGCTGGCAGCCGTCCTCGGCCTCACGCTGGCCGCGCCCGCCAGCGCGGAGAAAGCCGACCGCGAGAAACCGCTGGTACTGGAAGCCGACAACGCCAGCTATGACGACGTCAAGCAGGTTTATGTGCTGACTGGCAACGTGGTGCTGACCAAGGGCACCATGGTGTTGAAATCCGACGCGGCCGAAGTGCGCACCGATCCCGAGGGCTACCAGTACGCCGTGGCTACGTCCAAGGGCGGCAAGCAGGCTTATATCCGCCAGAAGCGCGACAACGTCGACGAATACATCGACGGCTGGGGCGACCGCATCGAGTATGACGGCAAGCAGGAGCTGTCCAAGCTGATCGGCCGCGCACGCATGGCGCGGCTGGCCGGCGCCAAGCTGGTCGACGAGATCCGCGGCGCAGTGATCACCTACGACAGCCGCAACGAGTTCTACACCGCCAGCGGCGGTACGGAGAACGCGACGGCGGGCAGCCCGTCCGGTCGCGTGCGCGCCGTGTTGTCGCCGCGCCAGGAGCAACCCGCCAGCGGCGCCGCCGGCGCCCCGCTGCCGCTCAAGCCTGCGCCCGCCCCCGTCAATCCCTGACGCCGCCGCGTCGCCCGATCCACGGATTCAGCCTTCATGACCGTTACCCAAACCGCACCCTCCCAGCCCGCCACCCTGAAGGACAGCAGCACGCTGGTCGTGCGCCACCTGAAAAAGCGCTACGGCTCGCGCACGGTGGTCAAGGATGTGTCCCTCGACGTAAAGAGCGGCGAGGTGGTCGGACTCCTGGGGCCCAACGGCGCGGGCAAGACCACCTCCTTCTACATGATCGTGGGACTGGTGGCGCTGGACGAGGGCGACATCGTGCTCGACGACAAGCACATCAGCGGCCTGGCCATTCACGAACGGGCACGCATGGGCCTGTCCTATCTGCCGCAGGAAGCTTCGGTGTTCCGCAAGCTGAATGTGCAGGAGAACATCCGCGCGGTACTGGAATTGCAGATCCAGGACGGCAAGCCACTTGGCAAGGCCGAACTCGAGCGCCGGCTGGACACGCTGCTCGATGACCTCCAGATTGCCCACCTGCGCGACAATCCGGCGCTTTCGCTGTCAGGCGGCGAACGCCGCCGCGTGGAAATCGCCCGCGCCCTGGCCTCGGCGCCCCGCTTCATCCTGCTAGACGAGCCCTTCGCCGGCGTCGACCCGATCGCGGTGGGCGAGATCCAGCGCATCGTCAGCTTCCTCAAGGCGCGCAATATCGGCGTGCTGATCACCGACCACAACGTGCGCGAGACGCTGGGCATCTGCGATCACGCCTACATCATCAGCGAAGGCGCCGTGCTGGCCTCGGGCCGGCCTGAAGACATCATCGCCAACGAGTCGGTGCGCAAGGTCTACCTGGGCGAGAATTTCCGCATGTAACGCGGCGCGCCACAGCAAGCGGCAGCTGCGGCGACCTTGTGCCCAAGGTGGCTCCGGTGTCGCCTTTTACCCTGCAACGATCACGGCGTCATCAGCGATAGCAATTTCCGTTCCACCGGCACGGAAGTTGGGCATAAAATAGGTCGCATGAAACCGTCGCTACAGCTCCGCCTCTCGCAGCATCTCGCGCTCACGCCGCAACTCCAGCAGTCGATCCGGCTGCTGCAACTGTCCACGCTCGAACTGCAGCAGGAAGTGGAACAGGCGCTGACCGAGAACCCTTTGCTCGAACGCGAGAACGACTGGCTCGACAGCCCGTTGCGCGTTGCCGCCGACGGCTCGGTCAACATGCAGAGCGCTCCCGCGCCGGCGCCCGCCGACGGCCAGGGCACCAGCGAGAACCGCCCCGACGGCGCGCCCGAGGCCGAAGACAGCTATTCCGACAGCAACGAGGACTACGGCAACGACTGGAGCCTCGACGACTTCGCCCGCCGCCCGCAAGGCGACGACGACGAAAAGACCCCGATGCAGTTGCGCGACGCCGAACCCACGCTGCGCGAACATCTGATGGAACAGCTCGCGCCGCTGAAAATTTCGTTGCGCGACAAGGGGCTGGCCATCTTCCTGGTCGAGTCGCTGGACGACGACGGCTACCTGAGCGCCTCGCTCGAGGAAATCTGCAGCGAACTGCCGGATGAACTTGAATTCGAGGTCGACGAGATCCACGCCGTCCTTACCCTGCTGCAGAGCTTCGATCCGCCTGGTGTCGGCGCACGCAATGCGGCCGAATGCCTGGCGCTGCAATTGCGCCGCATCAAGCACCCGCAGCGCGACCTGGCGCTGACCATTGTCACCAATCACCTGGAACTGCTCGCGGTGCGCGACTACACGCGCCTGAAAAAAGCGCTGCAGGTGGACGAGCCGGAATTGAAGTCGGCGCATGAACTGATCCGCTCTCTGGCGCCTTATCCGGGCCATGCGTACAGCCGCCCCGAAGCCGACTTCGTCGTGCCCGATGTTTTTGTCCGTAAACTGAATGGCGGCTGGATCGCGCAGCTCAATCCGGATGTGATGCCGCGGCTACGTATCAACGACATGTACGCGCAGATATTGCGCGGTGCAAAAGGCGATGCGGGTGCTGCGGGACTGCAGCAAAAACTGCAGGAGGCACGCTGGTTGATCAAGAATATCCAGCAAAGGTTCGACACGATATTGCGCGTTGCACAAGCTATTGTCGAACGTCAAAAGAACTTCTTCACCCACGGTGAAATTGCGATGCGCCCCTTGGTTTTGCGGGAGATTGCCGATACACTGGGTTTACACGAGTCCACCATCTCTCGGGTGACTACCAATAAATACATGGCAACGCCGATGGGGACTTTCGAGCTGAAGTATTTCTTCGGCAGTCACGTATCCACAGAAACCGGCGGCGCGGCCTCGTCAACGGCAATTCGTGCGTTGATCAAGCAACTGATAGGAGCCGAAGACGCCAGGAATCCCTTGTCCGACAGCCGGATTGCCGAATTGCTCGGCGAGCAAGGCTTCGTAGTGGCACGACGCACCGTTGCCAAATACCGCGAGGCGCTCAAGATTCCGGCAGTTACTCTCCGCAAGACTTTGTAGCCGAGTTGCATCGCCTGCCTGGTGCAACTCTTTCAGAAGGAGAAACGCTATGAACTTCAAGATCAGTGGACACCACTTGGACATCACGCCCCCGCTGCGTGAGTACGTGGAAACGAAACTGGAGCGTATCGTCAGGCATTTTGATCAAGTCATTGGCGTAAGTGTGCTGCTCTCTGTCGACAATACAAAAGAAAAGGACCGGCGGCAGTACGCGGAAATCAATCTACATCTCAAGGGCAAGGACATCTTTGTCGAAGCGCATCATGAAGACCTGTATGCCGCTATCGACGCGCTCGTCGACAAGCTCGACCGGCAGGTGATTCGCCATAAGGATCGCGTGCAAAGCCACGACCGCGAAGCGGTCAAGTATCAGATGGCCGCATCGCAGATGCAGCAATGACCGTGCCTGGTGGCCCACAGACCGGGCCGCCGGTGTCACTCCCTTGAAACCGGAATCAAGCCGCGCCCATAGCGCGGCTTTTTCGTTCCTGGCGCTCATCCGGGACCACGCGGGGGATTCCGCAACGCATATGGACCGGTGTATGCTGTGCAATACATAGTTCTCAAGCTCAACGATTTTTCCGTGCACGCGGCACCGCTTCCGCGCATCGGGTATTGCAATGCACAAGGCGGGGGCGGGCCTGCTCTATAATGGCCAGACGCCCGACACCGGCAGGGGGACACCCGGTGAAACTTCGGACCTTGGTTTTTTCTTCTTTTTTGCCCGGCGCGATGCCTCCCGGCCCCGGGCCTGCTTACTAGAAAACCCTGCGCATTCCACATGAATCGTTTGGCTAAATTGCTGCCACCCGGCAACATCAACCTCGACGTCAGCGTCACCAGCAAGAAGCGCGTGTTCGAACAGGCCGGGCTCCTCTTCGAGAACAACCATGGCGTGGCGCGCGCTACCGTGACCGACAACCTGTTCGCCCGCGAATCGCTGGGGTCCACTGGTCTTGGCGCCGGGGTTGCCATTCCGCATGGCCGCATCAAGGGACTGAAGCAGCCACTTGCCGCCTTCATGCGCCTGGCCGAGCCGATCCCCTTCGAATCTCCCGACGGCAAGCCGGTAGCGCTGCTGATCTTCCTGCTGGTGCCCGAACAGGCCACCCAGCAACATCTGGAGATTCTCTCGGAGATCGCCCAGCTGCTGTCCGACCGCGAGATGCGCGAAGGACTGGCTACCCTGCCCACCCCCGATGACGTGCACCAGTTGCTGACGCAATGGCACCCCTGACCGGCCTCGGCGATCTTTACGCAGGCGAGCGGGGCAATTGTCCCCGCTGTCTGAAAGCTCGCTCCTGAAAGCACCCGCATGGAACTCACTGGCGTCACCTCGCAGTCGATCTTCGACGACAACGCAGCCGATATCAAACTCTCCTGGGTAGCCGGCCTGGAAGGCGCCGACCGGGCGTTCGATGTCGAATTCGCACGTGAAGCCACTTCCGCGGCCGATCTCGTCGGCCACTTGAACCTGATCCACCCGAACCGGATCCAGGTCCTGGGCAAGCCCGAGATCACGTATTACCAGCGTCTCGACGACGAGATGCGCAAGCGCCAGATGGGTGAGCTGATCCTGCTGGAACCGCCCTTCCTGGTGATTGCCGACGGCATGGAGCCACCGCCCGACCTGGAACTGCGCTGCACGCGTTCCTCCACGCCCTTGTTCACTACGCCGGTGTCCTCGGCGGCGGTGATCGATCACCTGCGCCTCTACCTGTCGCGCATTTCCGCGCCACGCGTGACCATGCACGGCGTATTCCTCGACATCCTCGGCATGGGCGTGCTGGTGATGGGTGAATCCGGCCTGGGCAAGAGTGAGCTCGGCCTGGAGCTGATTTCACGCGGACATGGGCTGGTGGCGGACGATGCCGTGGATTTTGTCCGGCTCGGACCCGATTTCATTGAAGGCCGCTGCCCGCCCCTGCTGCAAAACCTGCTTGAAGTGCGCGGCCTGGGCCTGCTCGACATCAAGACGATCTTTGGCGAGACCGCGGTGCGCCGGAAGATGAAGCTGAAACTGGTGGTGCAGCTGGTGCGCCGCAACGACGGCGAATTCGAACGCCTGCCGCTGGATTCCCAGTATCTGGATGTGCTCGGCCTGCCCATCCACATGGTCAAGATCCAGGTGGCGGCCGGCCGAAATCTCGCCGTGCTGGTCGAGGCCGCCGTCCGCAACACCATCCTGCGCCTGCGCGGCATCGACACGCTGCGCGATTTCATGGACCGCCAGCGCGCCGCGATGCAAGCCGATGTGGCATCGCGGGGCCAGGGCCGGCTACTCTAGGCAGCCAGCGCCGTGCCTGGGCTGTTTCAATTGATTGCATTCGTCCGCGCTTCCGTCGTCAACGCGTTTGGGGCACAGGCCGTTTTGTGCAGTAATGGACATTGAGCCCAGCCCGAGTTGCCGCGCCGACATGGCCAGCAGCCATGAAGTTTTCCACAGCCAGGAGAGCAAGCATGAAGAGAATGATCGCGATGTGCGTGCTGGTAGCCCCGCTTTTCGCCAGCGGCGCCTTCGCCCAGAATGCACCGGCCGCAGCAACCGCAACGCCCGCGGCACCCGCAACGTCCGCAAAACCGGCAGCACCGGCAGCACCGGCGGCGCCCGCGGCGACAAACTCCCAACAGGACAAGATGAAGGCCTGCAATACGCAGGCCGCCGGCAAGAAGGGCGACGAGCGCAAGGCCTTCATGAGCGACTGCCTCTCCAACAAACCCGCCGCCGCTCCCGCCAAGAACAGCCAGCAGGAAAAGATGACGGCGTGCAACAAGGACGCTACCGGCAAGAAGGGCGACGAGCGCAAAGCCTTCATGAGCGAGTGCCTCTCCAAGTAAGCCCCCGCGTCACTTAGCATGCGGACATGCGAAAATGGCGAACCCTTCGGTTCGCCATTTTTGTTGGCGCCTCGCCGTCATGACGGCGTCATCACCTGATGTTATGCTTGTCGTGCTATGCGCATCATACTTATCACCGGAATCTCCGGCTCCGGCAAATCCGTTGCCTTGAACGTACTGGAAGACGCAGGTTACTACTGCGTTGACAACCTGCCGGCTCAGTTTATTCCGGCGCTGGCCCAGTATCTCGCAAGCCAGGGTTACACCCATCTTGGCGTCGCTACCGACATCCGCAGCCGCGAATCGCTGGACGAATTGCCCGGCACGCTGCGCAACCTCGCCTCCGAACACCAGGTCCGGGTGGTTTTCCTGACCGCCAATACGGATGCGCTGGTGCAGCGATACTCGGAAACGCGGCGGCGCCACCCGCTGTCGATGCGTATCGACAAGGCGACCCTCTCGGCCAATGCCGAACCTGCGGGCGTTGCAGACAATGCGCTCGATGCGCCATACAACGACACGTCCCTGATCGAAGCCATCGAGATGGAGCGCGAGCTGCTCAGCCCGCTGGCGGAGGCCGCGCACCGTATCGACACCAGCAACGTGCGCACCAATACGCTGCGCGCGTGGATCAAGGAATTCGTGCGCGGCGATGACCTGAAACTCACCTTGCTGTTCGAATCGTTTGGCTTCAAGCACGGCGTGCCCAGCGATGCCGACCTGGTGTTCGATGTCCGCTCGCTGCCCAACCCCTACTACGACCTGGCCCTGCGCCCGCTGACCGGACGCGACGAGCCCGTGATCGACTTCCTGCAGAGCCAGCCGATGGTGCTGGCCATGGCCGATGACATCCGCGCCTACGTGGAAAAGTGGCTGCCAAGTTTCATCGCGGACAATCGCAGCTACCTGACCGTCGCCATTGGCTGCACGGGCGGCCAGCACCGCTCCGTGTACATCGCTGAAAGACTTGCCAACTATTTTCGCGCCCATGGTAATGTGCTGGTGAGACACCGCGAGCTCGCACCCGGCGGCTGAAGGCCGCAGCTGCAGGTTTCGCGGCCAGGCTCGGCAATTCCCGCCCGAAACTCTGCTGGCTCAGCATGTCCTCACACGCCACGCCCGGCTCATCCGCTTCGACCACCGCTTCGTCCGGTACATCGTCGGTACCGCCTGCGCTGGATGGCCTGCCGCTGTTTCCGCTGCACACCGTACTCTTTCCGGATGGCCTGCTGCCGCTGCGCGTTTTTGAAGCACGCTATGTGGATATGGTGCGCGCTTGCATGCGCGATCACACACCTTTCGGCGTCTGCCTGATCGCCAGCGGCAACGAGGTCGCCCGCCCCAATGAACCCACCATGCCCGAGACCATCGGCTGCCTGGCGGATATCGTCGACTGCAATATGGAGCAGCTTGGCGTGCTGCTGATCAGTGCGCGCGGGCGCCAGCGCTTCCGGCTGATAGGCCACAGTGTGCGCGCCGATGGTTTGCTGGTGGGTCAGGCGGAATTGCTGCCGCCCGACATCATCGACTGCAAGCTTGAACTGCTGGGCGAATGCCTTGCTGTGCTGCGCCGTATCGTCGCCTCGCTCCACGCGGAGCATCCGGGCAAGCTTCCGTTTGCAGAGCCGTTCCTGTGGGATGACCCGAGCTGGGTGGCCAATCGGCTATGCGAGTTGCTGCCCGTGCCGCTCAAGGCCAAGCAGATGCTGATGGCGCTGCCGGACGCGGGGATGCGGATCGAGATCGTGCACAAGTACATGCGTCAACACCATATTCTCTGAGCCTCCCACGCGGCAAAGGGCTTTAGCTTTAGAACAATCCCCCCAGCGCCTGTGCTTCGAGCAGCTTGCGCACCGGTGCCGGTGTGCCCACCGCATCGAGATCGTCCAGCGAGAGCCAGCGTAGCGGAGTGCCATCGGCTGCGTCGTGGGCGCTCAGGCCGGTGACGTCCACGCGGATGGCGCGGATCAGCAGGCGGAAGTGGGTGAAGACGTGGGTGAGTTCGCCGACCATGCTGGCGGTGCCGGGCGTGCCGAAATCGCGGGCGCGTTCGCGGGCGGCGTCTTCGGCCAGTTCGGCATCGAAGGGCACGGTATCCACCGGCATTTCAGGCAGGCTCCAGAGGCCGCCCCAGATGCCGCTGTCGGGTCGCAACGCCAGCAGGACTTCACGGCCGCGCCGGACCAGCAGCATGACGGTGCTGCGCTCGGGAATGGCGGCACGCGGTTTCGGCGTGGGCAGCGCGGCGGTCAGGCCGTCCCGGCGCGCCACGCAGTCGCTGGCCAGCGGGCACGACGCCGCGGCAGCAAGGCAGGCCGGCTTGCCGCGCGAACAGACGGTGGCGCCGAGATCCATTACGCCCTGGGTATAGGACACCATGTCCTCGGCCTGTCCAGGCCCCTTCGGGGGCAACACCTCCTCCGCGATTTGCCACATGCGGTTCTCCACCGCCTTGACGCCCGGATGGCCGTGGATGCCGAAGAACCTAGCGAAGACGCGCTTGACATTGCCGTCCAGGATGGGGGATCGCACGCCAACACTGAAGGCGGCCACGGCCGCCGCGGTCGAGCGGCCGATGCCGGGCAGCGTCACCAGCACCTCGGGATCGGTAGGAAACACGCCGCCGTGCTCGCTCATCACGCTCTTGGCGCAGCGGTGCAGGTTGCGCGCGCGCGAGTAATAGCCAAGCCCTGCCCAGAGCGCCATCACCTCGTCCGCGCTAGCCTCCGCCAGAGCGGCAACGGTAGGCAGGCGGCCGACGAAACGCTGGAAATACTCGATCACCGCGCTGACCTGGGTCTGCTGCAGCATGATCTCCGACAACCAGATCCGGTAAGGGTCGCGGGTGTTCTGCCACGGCAAGTCATGGCGCCCGTGCAGGCGCTGCCAATCCACCACGCGCGTGGCGAAATCGGCGGGAACGGCGGGAACGGCGGGAACGGCGGCCAGGGAAAGATCGGTGGAAGAAACGGCGGGAGTAGCGGCTGGCTTGCGGGGCATCGGGAACGTGACGGAAAAGGCGGCAGCGCCGGAAGCGGCGGCGCGTCATGATACCGCCTTGCCGCCTCCGGCACCGCGCGCCAGCCGTGCTTCAGGCGGCGACGGCCCTGAGCTGGCCGTCTTCGGCGTCAGGCCGCAGGATCTGCCGGGAGAAGGATTCGATGCGTCCGCTGCGCTCGTCCAGCCCGTTCAGCACTTCCTCCAGCTGCGCGATGCGGCTTTCCAGCGTGTCGGTCGCCTCGTGGATGCGCTCGATCGAGTCGACCCGGCGACGCAGTTGCTTCTGATGCTCGCGTACCTGCGCCTCCAGCGGCGTCATCACTGACTTGAGCCAGATCTCGATATCGCGGTTGAGATCGCGAAAGGTTTCCAGCACGCGGCTTGCAACAGTGGAGAACGCGCTTTGCACCAGTTGCGGACGCGAGCGGGTCAGCATGCTCATGGCGCCGAAGTGCGTCTGGGCCAGTGCCAGCGTCTGCTGCAGTTCGCTCACGTAGCGCGCGGTGACAAACTGGATCGGCGCCGGCAACGTGAAGCCGTGCTCGGCATTGAAGCGGCGGTACATGCTGTCGGTGAGCTGGTGTAGCTGGACGATCTTCTGGTCAGCCTCGCTGACCAGTTCGCCTAGCCGGGCGAACAGCCCGTCCATGTCCTCGCGCATGCCGCGCGAGAAGAAGCGCTCCTTCATCTGCTCGCGGCGCTCGCGCATGGTGCGGCGCACGTCGCGCAGTTGCAGGCTCTTGATGATATCGGCGCTGTGACGTCCGAACACAAGACGCAGCGCCTGGAACTTGGCGATGCTCTGCTCGAACTCTTCCTTTTCGGACTGCACACGCATCAGCATGTGCTTGACCATCGCGTGGTTCTTGCCGCGCAGGCCGCGCAACTCGAACAACTGCTCGACGATGCTGCGGCGGCGGCTCTGCAGCAGTTGCTGCGCGCCACGCGTCATTTCCTCCACCGAGCGCTGTACCTGGTCGGCGACGATCTCACGCCGCTGTGGAATCAGTTGATCCGACAGAACATGTTCGAATTGCGGCAGGCCGCTGCGCGCCAGCAAGTCGTCATCGTGCGTGACCTTGGCCACCAGGCCCTTCTGCGCCGACACCGGATAGACGCGCGACTCGTCGATCCCCAGCACCTGGGCGCTGTTGGTGACCTGGCGCGTAATCTCGGCCGCGGTCTCGGCCGGCGACTTGAGCGGGTCCCACAGACCGTCGATCTTGTTCAGCACCGCCAGGCAGCCCTTGCGGTGGCCCGCGCTAACATGGCTGCGCCAGAGATCCAGGTCGCTCTTGGTCACGCCGGCATCGGCGGCGAGCATAAACACCACGACATGCGCCTCCGGAATCAGGCGCAATGTCAGTTCCGGCTCGGTGCCGATCGCGTTGAGACCCGGTGTGTCAAGGATTACCAGACCCTGGCGCAGCAGCGGATGCGGGAAATTGATAACTGCATGGCGCCAGCGGGAAATCTCCACCATGCCGTCGGCATCGAGCGCGTAGGCGGCGTCGGGATCGTTCTCGTTATACAAGCCGAGCGATTCCGCCATCTCCCGGGTGACGCGGTTGGTCTCGATCACGTGCCGGAACGCATCGAGCATCCCATCCGGCGACGAGGGATCGAGCGGCACGGTATGCCAGTGCGCGTCGACGTCGAGGAAATCAGCAGTGGAGGCTTCCTGCAGGCGCGTCTCGATCGGCAGCAGGCGGATGCACGGCGCCTCGGCCTCGTCGTAGCGCAGCTCGGTCGGGCACATCGTGGTGCGCCCGGCGGATGACGGCAGGATGCGCCGGCCATAGTCTGCAAAGAAAATGGCGTTGATCAGTTCGCTCTTGCCCCGCGAGAACTCCGCGATGAAGGCTACCTTGAGCCGGTCGCTCTTGAGCACGCCCTGGATGCGCTGGACGCGTTCGTCGGCCTGGGCGTCGTAGAGATCGTGCTGCTGCAGCCAGGAGCGGAATTCGGCCAGGGAATTGAGCACCCCGGTTCTCCAGGCGCCGTATTGTTCGAATTGAAGGGCGAGGGTTGTCATTGGCACTGGGATCGGCTTGGCGAAAAGCCCCCGCGACGGCGCTGCAGGCCTGGCGTCTTGATGTCCGATAGCCTGCACCCGGGCGGTGACATGGTGTCTTTGTAACACTTTTTTACTTTGTTGAAGATACAGGTTTCCGGGGGATTTTTGTGAAATTCGAGTCGCCTGCGGGCCTCGCTGTTGCGCCGGCCCATCGGCCCGGTGCAACAGCATCGGGAAGTTACTCAATAAACACTTCGGTGCGGCGTCGGCCTTGAGGAGGGCGGCGCGGTTTCAGCGCTGGCAGGTAGGGCAATAGAAAGTCGAGCGCTGTCCCTGGACGATCTGCCGGATAGTGGTGCCGCAGACCCGGCAGGGATGCCCGGCACGGTCATACACGGCGCAATCCAGCTGGAAGTAGCCGCTGCTGCCATCGCTGCCGACGAAGTCGCGCAGCGTGCTGCCGCCGCGCTCGATGGCACGGGCCAGCGTGTCCCGCACCGCGACGGCAAGGCGTTCACAGCGCGCCAGGGAGAGCCGGCCAGCCGGCGTGGTGGGACGGATGCCGGCGGCAAACAGGCTCTCCGACGCATAGATATTGCCTACGCCCACCACGATGTCTCCCGCCAGGAGCACCGTCTTGATGGCTGCGCTGCGCCCGCGCCCGAGGCGGTACAGCCAGGCTCCGTCGAAGCGCGGATCGAAAGGCTCGACGCCAAGGTTGCGCAGCAGCGGATGTGTTGGCAACTGCGACTCTTCGAGCGGGCTCCAGAGCACAGCGCCAAAGCGGCGCGGGTCGCGAAAACGAAGCACCAGGCTGGTGCCGGTATCGGCGTGCGTGTCGGCGGGGTCCGCGAGGATCAGGTCGAGGTGATCGTGACTGCCCGCCGGCGGCGCTTGCGGCAGCACCCGCAAGGTACCCGTCATGCCGAGGTGGATCAGCAGCCAGCCCCGGTCATCTACTGGCGGCAGGCAAGGAGAGCCATCCGGAAAAAGGCTGGCCGCAGCCTGGCGCACACACTCCAGCAGCAGGTATTTGCCGCGCCGTTCGATGCGAGCGATCACCCGGCCGGTCAGTTGTGACTCGATATCCGGTTCAACCGGCCAGCGCAGGCCGCGATGGCGCACCACCACGTCGGCTATGCGCCGCCCCACCACGTGCGGCAGCAAGCCGCGGCGGGTCACTTCGACCTCCGGCAACTCTGGCATCGAACCTCTCCCTTTTGTGCCACTCCAACCGCCAGAGACCCAGTCATACTGGTGCCATGCGGATCAGCAAGGCATTGTAGCGGCAGGCTACAATGCCTTTAACATTCCCATCGCATTGAGTGCTGGAGCACCCACCCACATGTCGGACCGCCTGGACCGTACCCCGATGACCATCGCTCAAATTCTTCCTACCCGGCGCTCTACCCGGCGGCCGCTGCGTCACAGGCTCGCAGCCACGGCTGCGGCCGCGCTTGCGGTCTGCGCCATGGCGCCGCTTGCCAGCCATGCCGCGCCCCCGGAGGGCAGGCCCGCGATGAAGGTGGCGGCGGAAGCCATCACGCCAGTCCGCTCGAACCCGTTGCCGCCGAAGATGCCGCTGCCGGCGGTGCCGCTGAGCGCCGACATCCTGTACCGGGTCCTGGCGGCGGAAATCTCGGCCCAGCGCGGCGTGGTCGGTCCGGCTTACCAGACTTACCTGGAACTGGCCCGCAATACGCGCGACCCGCGCTTTGCCCAGCGCGCCACCGAGATCGCCTTCAATGCACGTAGCGCGCAGCAAGCGCTCGACGCTGCGCGCCTGTGGACCGAACTCGCGCCCACATCGGCTGGTGCGCGGCAAGTCCTTTCCACCCTGCTGGTCCTGAGCGGCCGCTGGGACGAAGCCGAACCCTTGCTGGCCCTGCAGCTCAATGGCGTGCCGCCAAGCCACCGGCCGGAGGCGATCCTGCAGATGCAGCAGCAGCTTTCGCGAACCAGCGATCCCGCCGGTGCCGCCGCCCTGCTGCAGCGCCTGACAGCGAGCGACGCCCGCTCTGCCGAAACCCACCTTGCCCTGGCCCGCGCCAAGGAAGCCGCCAACGACATTCCCGGCGCCCTGGCCGAACTCGACGAAGCCCAGCGCATCCGCCCCGACTATGAAGCCGCCGCGCTGATGGCGGCCGAATTGCGCGCCGACAGCGCACCGGACGAGGCCATCGCCGGCCTGAAGTCGTTCGTCGGCAAGGCCCCTGCTTCGGTCAACGGCCATATCACGCTGGCGCGCCTGTACTTGCAGCAGAACGACCTGCAAGCCGCCCGCGCCGAGTTCGAGACCCTGCGCAAGATAGCGCCCAAGGACCCGCGCGTGCCGCTCGCCCTTGGCCTGACCAGCCTGCAGTCCAAACGCTATGACGAAGCTGAGCAGTACCTGAAAGAGTATCTGCAACTGGCCGAGCAGGTGCCGGCCGCCAGCCCCGATATCGCCTACCAGTACCTGGCGCAGATCGCCGAGGAAAAGAAGGACTACCCCGCCGCCGTTGCGTGGCTCGACCGCATCGACGACAGCCGCCTGGCGCCCGCGGCCGCCGTCAAGCGCGCCCAGCTGCTTGGGCGCATGGGCAAGCTCGACGACGCACAGGCCGTGTTCAACGATATGCTGGCCGATGCCGAGGATATCGCCGAGCCCGACCAGCGCGCGCAGCGCATGACCGCGATCCGGCAGGCCGAGGTTGGCATGCTGATCGATGCCAAAGCCTACGACCGCGCCCGCAAGGTGCTGGAGGAGCGCGTCGCTGCCGAGCCCGACAATTCGGACTGGGTCTACGAGCTGGCCATGCTCGACGAGCGCGAGAAGCGCTACGACAGCATGGAAAAGCGGCTGCGCCGGGTGATCGCGATGCAGCCCGACGCAAAGCAGGGCTACAACGCGCTCGGCTACTCCCTTGCGGACCGTAACGTGCGCCTGCCGGAAGCCCTCCAGTTGCTGGAGAAGGCCTCCGCGCTGGGACCGGACGATCCTTACATCATGGATAGCCTGGCCTGGGTCAAATTCCGCCTGGGCCAGTTGCAGCCAGCTGCCGAACTGCTCCGGAACGCCTACGCCAAGGCGCCCGAAGCGGAAATCGGTGCCCACCTGGGCGAGGTGCTGTGGCAACTCGGCCAGCAGGATGAAGCACGCAAGACCTGGAACGAAGCCGCCAAGATCGAGCCGGACAACGTCATCCTAATCGACACGCTGCGGCGCTATAACGTGCCGCTCTCCGCGCTCAAGTAATCTCCCGATTCATCCGACAGCCCGCAAACCTCCGCCGGGCCGGACGCCCGGCGCCCGGCTGCGCCGGTGCGGGCGCAAGACTACATGCATAAATCCCGACGCCTAGCCCTGCTCTGCCTGAGCGCCCCCGTCTGGCTTGCCGCCTGCGCCAGCATCACGCCAACGCGGCAGTTCGACGCCGGCGAGACCGCCAGGGCGCGCGACCTCAGCGGACGCTTCGCCGCCAACTACGTGCGCTACGGCCGCGAGGAAGGCGTACAGGGCAGCTTTCAATGGCACGAGCAAGGCCGCAACGTGCGGCTGGACCTGATCTCGCCGCTGGGGCAGACCCTTGCCGTGGTCACGTCCACCCCTTCCGGCGCGACGCTCGACCTCCCCAACCAGCCCCCGCGCAATGCGCCTGAGGTGGATACCCTGCTGGAAGAGGCGCTTGGCTTCTCGCTGCCGGTGGCCGGCATGCGCGACTGGCTGCACGCGCGCCCCGCGCCGGGCAGCCCGGCGCGCACCACCCGCGACGATAGCGGGCGGCTGGCCACCCTGGCGCAGAACGGCTGGACAGTACGCTATGTGTCGTGGCAGGAAACCCCTGCCGCGGCAACCGCAGCCACGGCGCTGCCGCGCCGTATCGACCTGGCACGCGATGGCGACGGCAGCCCGCTCTCCGTGCGCCTTGTGATCGATCCGGAGCAAGCGCAATGAATACTGCCCGTACCCTGCCCCCCGCTGAACTGCGCGGCTGCCCCGCTCCCGCCAAGCTGAATCTCTTCCTGCACGTGACCGGGCGTCGTGACGATGGCTATCACATGTTGCAGACGGTGTTCCAACTGGTGGACTGGAGCGATACGCTGGACTTCCGCCGCCGCGAAGATGGCCGCATCGAGCGCACCACCGAGGTAGCCGGCGTCCCGGCCGAGACCGACCTGATCGTGCGCGCCGCACGGGCGCTGCAGCAGGCCAGCGGAACCCGCTTTGGCGCCGACATCGCCATCGCCAAGCGGCTGCCGATGGGTGGCGGCATTGGCGGCGGCTCTTCGGATGCGGCCACCACGCTGCTGGCCCTGAACCACCTGTGGGGGCTGCACCTGGACCGCGATGAACTCAAGCGCATCGGCCTCGCGCTGGGCGCGGACGTGCCGTTCTTCCTGCATGGGGAAAACGCCTTCGCCGAGGGTGTTGGCGAGGAACTGACGACGGTCGCGTTGCCCGAAAGCTGGTTCGTGATCATCCACCCGCGCCAGCATGTTCCTACCGTTGCAATTTTTTCGGACGAGCGCTTGACAAGGGATACGCCCATCAGCATAATAGCGGACTTCACTGGATGCACAAACAAGTTCGGTTTCGGTCGCAACGACCTGGAAGCGATAGCAACAGTGAAGTTCGGCGAAGTTGCCCGAGCCCTTGAATGGCTGAGACAATACAGTCCCCATGCAAGGATGACCGGTTCCGGAGCCTGCGTGTTTGCGCGATTCAACGATTCGCAAACGGCGCAGCAGGTACTAGACCGGTTGCCTCCCGAATGGGATGGCAGGTGTGCGAAGAGTTTATCGCACCACCCGCTCGCAACGCTCGCATAAATAGTTTTTCGTTCGGCGTCGCAGGCAGTTGAATGTGACGATGGACGTGCCCGGTTGTGTAGGGGAGTCGCCAAGTTGGTCAAGGCACCGGATTTTGATTCCGGCATTCGAAGGTTCGAATCCTTCTTCCCCTGCCATTACATTCCTATAGTGTCCTTATGGACCCGCACGACAAAGCTGCCGGCACTAGCCGGCAGCAATCTTTCCCCCCTCCAGCAGCAAGACAGGTGCACCGAATGAGCAGCGAAGGCTTGATGGTTTTTACCGGCAACGCCAACCCCAAACTCGCGGAGGCTGTCGTGCAGCACCTCGGCATCCCGCTCGGGAAAGCCCAGGTCGGCCGGTTCTCCGACGGCGAAGTCCAAGTTGAAATCCAGGAAAATGTTCGCGGCAAGCACGTTATCGTGCTGCAGTCCACCTGCGCGCCGACCAACGACAACCTGATGGAACTGATGGTGATGGTCGATGCGCTCAAGCGCGCCTCGGCACGCAGCATCACTGCCGCCATGCCCTATTTCGGCTATGCCCGCCAGGACCGCCGCCCGCGTTCGGCGCGCGTCGCGATCTCGGCCAAGGTGGTAGCCAATATGCTGGAAGTCGCCGGCGTCGAGCGCGTCCTGACCATGGACCTGCACGCCGACCAGATCCAGGGCTTCTTCGATATCCCGGTTGATAACATCTACGCCTCCCCGGTTCTGCTGGGCGACCTGCGCGAGAAAAACTACGGCAATCTGCTGGTGGTCTCGCCCGACGTCGGCGGCGTGGTGCGCGCCCGTGCGCTGGCCAAGCAGCTGAACTGCGACCTGGCCATCATCGACAAGCGTCGTCCCAAGGCCAATGTGGCTGAAGTGATGAACATCATCGGTGAAGTCGACGGCCGCAACTGCGTGATCATGGATGACATGATCGACACCGGCGGCACGCTGTGCAAGGCCGCCCAGGTACTGAAGGAGCGCGGCGCGCTGAAGGTATTCGCTTACTGTACCCATCCGGTGCTGTCCGGCGGCGCGGCTGCCCGTATCGCCGACTCCGAACTGGATGAAGTGGTGGTGTGCGACACCATTCCGCTGCGCGACGATGCGATCCAGTCCGGCAAGATTCGCCAACTGTCGACCGCATCGCTGCTGGCGGAGACTTTCACCCGGATCGTCAAGGGCGACTCGATCATGTCGCTGTTTGCCGATTCCTGATAGAATTCAACGCTTTACCGCGTTTGCGGCCGTTTTTCGGGGACACCCCGGTTACGGTGCAGGCGCGATTCATCGGGCTGTCTGGTCGCGGACAGCCCTCTTACATTTGGAGTCATCATGAAAGTAGTAGCCTTCGAGCGTAGCGTACAGGGAACGGGTGCGAGCCGCCGCCTGCGCAACGCCGGCAAGACCCCCGGCATCATCTATGGCGGCGCAGCCGAGCCCAAGATGATCGAACTGGATCACAACGCGCTGTTCCATGCGCTGAAGAAAGAAGCATTCCACTCGTCGATTCTCGACCTCGAAGTGGAAGGCAAGGCTGAAAAGGCCCTGCTGCGCGCTTTCCAGATGCACCCGTTCAAGCCGCTGGTCCTGCACGTCGACTTCCAGCGCGTGTCGGCCACCGACAAGATCCACGTCAAGGTGCCGCTGCACTTCATGAACCAGGAAAACGCCCCGGGCGTGAAGCTGGGCCATGGCATCGTCAACCACATCCTGAACGAACTGGAAGTGTCGTGCCTGCCGGCCGACCTGCCTGAGTTCATCGAAGTGGACCTGGGTAACGCGGAACTGGGCCAGACCCTGCACCTGTCCGACGTGAAGCTGCCGAAGGGCGTGAGCGCCATCACCCACGGCGACGAAAACCCTGCTATCGCCAGCATCTCGCTGCCGGCCGGCGGCGTTGCTGCAGCCGAAGAAACGCCTGCTGCCTGAGTACCCTGAACGCGGCCTTCGGGACGTGCAACAGGACGGCTCTCGCAGCCGCAAGAAAAAACCGCCGGCGCGTCCGGCGGTTTTTTTTCGTGCGCCCAATCGAGTATCCTTGGCCCCTGGCAGCCCCTGCGCGATGCGAAGCGAGCCGTGAATGTTTGCCCATCCCGTATGGGGCGCCTTCTTTGCCTACGTTCTTGGCGTGACAAGAAAGTAGGTCGCCGCCCCGCAGGGGTGGTGAAACTGCCTTTGATTTTAGGCTTTTAGGCCTATGACACTGCAGTTAAGCAGTCGCAGTCAGATCCGCCTGAGTCCTCCCAACCAAGCAGTCCAACCCATGATCAAACTCATCGTCGGTCTCGGCAACCCCGGGGCGGAATACGAAGCCACCCGCCACAACGCCGGCTTCTGGCTGGTCGACCAACTGGCCCGCATGGGCGGCGCCACCCTGCGCGTTGAAGGCCGCTTCCACGGCCTGGCCGCGCGCGCGCGGCTATGGGACCAGGACATCTGGCTACTCAAGCCGTCCACGTTCATGAACCGCTCCGGCCAGTCAGTGGTATCGCTGGCGCGTTTCTACAAGATCCTGCCTGACGAAATCCTGGTAGCCCACGACGAAATGGACATGCCGCCCGGTACCGTCAAGCTCAAGCGCGGCGGCGGCGCCGGCGGCCACAACGGACTCAAGGACATTGCCGCGCACCTGACAACGCAGGACTACTGGCGCCTGCGCATCGGCGTGGGCCATCCGCGCAACTCGGCAAGCGGTGGCGGCGAGCGGGAGGATGTGATCAATTATGTATTGAAGCCGCCGCGCCGCGAGGAGCAGCAGGCCATCGACGAAGCCATCGACCGTAGCCTGGCGCCGCTGGCGCTGCTGGCCAGGGGCGAAAACGAACGCGCCATGCTGGAGTTGCACACCACCCGCTGAAGGCGCTTCGCAAGCAGCAAACCGCAGGCGGACCAATAAAAAAGCCCCGTCACCTCTCGGTGACGGGGCTTTTTTGTGCCGCAGGGCGCAATGCCCGCGTCAAGCCACCCGCTTGGCCGCCGTCAGCAGACGATAGCGCTGCATCAAGGTATCGCGCGTCTCGACCCGGTTGGGGTCGTTCGGGATGCAAGCCACCGGGCAAACCTGCTGGCATTGCGGCTCATCGAAGTGTCCGACGCATTCCGTGCATTTGTTGGGGTCGATCTCATAGATCTCGGGCCCCATCGAAATAGCTTCGTTTGGGCACTCGGGCTCACAAACGTCGCAGTTGATGCAGTCGTCGGTGATCATCAGTGCCATGGTGTTTCCTTTAAGCCAGACATGCCCGCGCCCGACTGGCCGCGGCCGACATGTCCCGAAGCTCTATTTTATTCCGGTTTGGCAATCTTCTCCTGAAGCCAGCGCTCGACCGACGGGAATACGAACTTGCTGACATCGCCGCCCAGCACCGCGATCTCGCGCACGAACGTGCCCGAGATGAACTGGTATTGGTCCGAGGGCGTCAGGAACATGGTTTCCACGTCCGGCAGCAGGTAGCGGTTCATGCCCGCCATCTGGAACTCATACTCGAAATCGGAGACGGCACGCAAACCCCGCACGATCACCCGCGCATTGTTCTTGCGCACGAAATCCTTGAGCAGGCCGGAGAAACCTTCGACTCGCACATTGGGATAGTGTCCCAGGACTTCGCGAGCGATGCCTATGCGCTCTTCCAGCGAAAAGAATGGGCGCTTGTTGGGGCTATACGCCACGCCGACCACGAGTTCATCGAAGATATTGGACGCTCTGCGCACCAGATCCTCGTGGCCCCGGGTCATTGGGTCGAAAGTGCCGGGATAGACCGCGACGACCATGCTTCCTCCTTATTCTGCCCGCTGCCGGTCCTGGACCGATCGACCCCGCCCGCTATGGTTGAGGGCTGGGGCCAAGGCTGCGTGACGAGCGTTGGCAACAGCGGCGTAGTGTAACTCTAAACGCGGTACTTGGAAGCCATTGCAACACGCTTTCGCGGCAGTGCCGCATCTAGCGTGCGATGGCCGGTCATGCCGCGTCCGCGCCCCCGAATCGATTATTCCTGTGCTGCAGCAAATGGAAATGCACCGCGCCCGCGCGGGCATGCCGCACGATCTCCAGCGCCGCCGGCACTGGGGCATCCGGGCCGGTCAACGCACGATCGGTTTCCACATAGACGGCACCGCCCGGCCGCGACAGCCGTGCCGCATGCTCCAGCGCAGGGCCCAGCCAATCCTCGGCAAACGGCGGATCGAGAAAAACCACGTCGAAGCTCGCTGACGGCATCTGCGCCGCCGTAGCAAATGCATCACCCTGCACAACCCGGATCTGCTGGGCGTCGAGGCGATACTGGTTGTCGCGCAATTGCTTGGCCACGCGCGGGTTGGCCTCCACCATTGTGACCTGCCGCGCACCGCGCGAAGCGGCTTCGAAGCCAAGTGCCCCAGAACCCGCAAACAGGTCGAGGCAGGCCAGCCCCGACATGTCCTGGCCGAGCCAGTTAAACAGAGTTTCACGCACGCGGTCGGGCGTGGGACGCAGCCCTTCGGCGTGGAGTACGGGCAGCGGCGTGCGCTTCCACTTGCCGCCGATGATGCGGACCTGCGCGGGTGCCTGCCGCGGCGAGGGGGAAGAGTTTCGCCCGCTGGCAGCGGGCGAGGGAGATCGGGTACGCGAATTCATGCCGTGATTGTAGAGCCTGCGGGTCAGATCGCGCGAGCGCCAGGGACCGAAGCGCCCGCACCACTCACGCCCTCATTCCGGCCCGCCCACGATCACAGTCGCCATGGCGTCGGGACGCACGTGACGCTGGAAGGCTTCCTTGACCTGGGCTCGCGTGATCTTGCCGATCTGCCTGGTCCAGGTATCGAGGTAGTCCAGCGGCAACCTGTACCAGCCGATATTGGCCACATTGGTCAGCAGCTTGCGGTTGCTGTCGATGCGCAGCGGGAAGCCATTGATGAGATTGTCCTTGGCGGCCTTCAGTTCGGCGTCGGTGGGGCCTTCCGCCACGTATTGCGCCAGCACCTTGCGCACCAGGGCCAATGCCTCGTTGGTCTGCGCCTTCTTGGTTTGCAGGCCGATGCCGAAGGGCCCTGCCTGCTTGGCCGGGGCGAAGTAGCTGTCGACACCATAGGTCAGGCCGCGCTTCTCCCGTACCTCATCGGTCAGGCGCGAGCTGAACCCACCGCCGCCGAGGACGTAGTTGCCTACCAGCAGGGCGAAGTAATCGGGATCGCCACGCGCGATGGCGGGCTGGCCAATCGCCACGGTGGCCTGTTGCGCCGGATGCGGCACTCGCTGCTCGCTAGCCGGGATCGTTGGCTGCACGGGCGGCATCGCAGGCGGCGTGGCTCCCGCGGGCAGGCCGCGGGTTAGCTGCTCGGCGATGGTCTCGGCCTGCTTGCGGTCGATGGCGCCGATCAGCGTCACGACAGCACGCGATGGCGCGTAATTGTCCCGCCAGAAACGCTCGATATCGGCCCGTGTGATCGATTCGACCGACGCCGCGGTCGGCGAAACGCCATACGGATGGGCGGGATAGATCGCCTTCGACACCATCTTGTCGGCAATCACCCCCGGCTTGGTGTCAGCCTCGCGGATCGCCGTGATCAGGCGTTGCTTCTCGCGCGCCACCACGGTGTCCGGGTAGGCCGGGGCCTTGATCAACTGACCAGCCAGCGCAAGCGACTGGCTGAGCTCCGGCTCGGAGGTCAGCGTGCGCAGGCCGATACCGCCCCGATCGCTGCTGGCGGCACCGCCGAAATCGGCGCCCGTGTCGGCGAAGGCGTCGGCAACCTGCGCTTCGTTGCGCGCTGGCTGGCCGTCCTGCGCGGCGGCGCCCTTGTCGAGCAGGGCTGACGCGAGCGTGGCAAGGCCGGCCTTGCCCGGCGGGTCATAGCGGCTGCCGGCGTCGAAATCGATATTGACGTCGAGCATGGGGATGGACGGGCTGCGCACGAAATACACGCGGGCGCCGGTAGAGGTGGTCCATTGTTCGATCGGGATGGCAGCCAGCGCGGCCTGCGAAGCGATCAGGGCAAGCGCGCCGAAGGCAGCGCCTGCGATACGGCGCAGCACGCGCGGCGACGGGATCGTCGGGGCAAAGAGAGACATCGTCGGTCCTCTGAAAGGCTTTAGCGGAGCGAGCCGGCGTCAACCGGTGCCTTTGGCTTGTTCGGGTCGATGGGTTGCGGCAGCAGGGTCGCCACGGTCAGGTTATCGTCGTTGAAGTACTTGCCGGCCACCGCTTGCACCTGCGCAGGCGTGACTTCCTTGACCTTCTCCAGCATGCGGTCGAGCTTGCGCCAGGAAATGCCTGAAATCTCGGCCACGCCGATTTCCATGCCCTGGCCGAACACCGAGTCGCGCTTGTAGATCTGCGCCGCCACGACCTGCGCCTTGACGCGCTTGAGTTCTTCAGGCGAAACCCCTTCGCGGGCGATGCGGGCGATCTCGTCGCGCAGCGCGCGCTCGATCTCCTCGGTGGTGTGGCCATTGGCCGGCGTGCCATCGAGCACCATGATGGACTCGCCGCGATTGATGCTGTCGTAGCCCACGTTGACGTCGTCGGCAATGCGGCGCTCGCGCACCAGGTCTCGCGTCAGGCGGGCATTGTCGTAGCCGTTCAGCACGGCCGACAGGACCTCCAGCGCGTAGGGATCGACGTCCTTCTCGACATCGTGCAGGCGCGGCACCTTGTACGCCATCACGATGTACGGGTTCTCCGCGGGAGCCTTGACCCAGATCCGCTTGATGCCCTTCTGCACCGGCTCCAGCTGGTCCTTGCGCAACGGCAGGGGACGCGCCTTGAGCTTGCCGTAGATGCGTTCAGCAAGCGTCCTGACCTCGGCCGCCGTGACGTCGCCGGTAACGACGAGCAGGGCGTTGTCGGGCACGTACCAGTTCTTGTACCAGGCCTGCACGTCCTCGACGCGCATGTTGACGAGGTCAGCCGGCCAGCCGATCACGGGATGGCGGTAGGGCGCCGCCGTGAACACGGTGGCCAGCAACTGCTCGTAGACGGTGCCGCGCGCGGAGTCGTCGGTGCGCAGGCGCCGCTCTTCCATCACGACCTTCATCTCCCGCTCGAACTCATCCTTCTTGATGATGAGATTGGCCATGCGGTCGGCCTCGAGCTCCATCATCCTGGGCAGATACTGTTTGCTGATCTGCTGGTAGTACAGGGTGAAGTCGCGGTTGGTCAGTGCGTTCTCGCGCCCACCCAACGCCGCTATCTGCTTGGAAAACTCCCCCGGCCCGACCTTTGGTGTACCCTTGAACATCATGTGTTCAAGCATGTGCGCCACGCCAGTGGTGCCGCTGACCTCGTCCATGCCGCCCGCGCGGTACCAGATCTGGTGTGCTACGGTGGGCGCGCGGTGATCTTCCTTGACGATGACCCGCATGCCGTTGGACAGCTTGAATTCGGTGGTATTGGCCTCCGCCGCGGCGTTTTGGGACGCGGCGGCCTGTCCGGTGGACAGCGGCGGCGCCACCACGCCGGTCTGCGCGTAAGCGGCGCCGAACCAGGGCATGGCGATCAACAGGAGGGTGGGAATAAGGCGCCGGGAGAAAGCGGCCGGGCGAATAGCGCCGGCGCCGGCAAGAGGCGATGCGGTACGGGCGGCGCCCGACCTGGACCTGACAGCACAATGGTTCATGCGACCCCGTCTGCTAGAATTTTGGCGATTGATTCTACCGGGGTATTGACCCCTTTCCCAATGTTTAGTTTCTGGAAGAAGCGCAAGGCCGAACCGGCCAGCGCGCCACCCGAGGCGCAGGTCCCCGCGCCCGTTGCAGCGCCCGCACCAGCGCCCGCCGGTGCGTCAGCCCCGGTTCCCGCTGCTGTACCCGGCCCGGCCGCCGCCCCTCCAGCCCCGTCAGCGCACGCGCCGGCCGTCAGCGCGCCGGCCGCCCAACCGGTTTTCTCACCCGTCGTCCCGCCTGCCCATGCCGCTATCGGGGATATGGTCCTGACACCGCCACCGGCCGCCACCGCCGAGGCCAAGCGCGGCTGGATGCAGCGCCTGCGCACCGGCCTGTCCAAAACCAGCCGCAACCTGGGCACGCTGTTTGTCGGCGTCAAGGTGGACGAAGACCTGTTCGAGGAGCTGGAAACGGCCCTGATCATGGCGGACACGGGCGTCGAGGCAACCGAACACCTGCTGAGCGCGCTGCGCCGCCGCGTCAAGAACGAACGCATCGAGACCTCCGAGGGCGTCAAGATCGCACTGCGCGAACTGCTGGCCGACCTGCTGCGCCCGCTCGAGAAAACCATGGTGCTGGGCCGCGAGCAACCGATGGTGATGATGATCGCCGGTGTCAACGGCGCCGGCAAGACCACCAGCATCGGCAAGCTGTGCAAGCACTTCCAGAGCTATCACCAGTCCGTGCTGCTGGCGGCCGGCGACACCTTCCGCGCCGCCGCGCGCGAGCAATTGACGATCTGGGGCGAGCGCAACAATGTGACCGTGGTCTCGCAGGAGAGCGGCGACCCGGCCGCGGTGATCTTCGACGCGGTCAACGCGGCGCGCGCACGCGGCATCGATATCGTGATGGCCGATACCGCGGGCCGCCTGCCCACGCAGTTGCATCTGATGGAGGAGCTGAAGAAGGTCAAGCGCGTCATCGCCAAGGCGATGCCGACCGCGCCCCACGAGTCGCTGCTGGTGATCGATGCCAATACGGGCCAGAACGCGCTGTCCCAGGTCAAGGCCTTCGACGATGCGCTGGGGCTGACCGGGCTGATCGTGACCAAGCTCGACGGCACCGCCAAGGGCGGCATCCTGGCCGCGATCGCGCGCCAGCGGCCGGTGCCGGTCTACTTCATCGGCGTGGGCGAAAAGGTCGAAGACCTCCAGCCCTTCAATGCCGATGAATTTGCCGAAGCGCTGCTGGGCTGAACGCGGCGGCAACGAAAAGCCCCGCAACTGCTTGCGGGGCTTTTTCTTTACGCCTGCCAGCGCCGGACCTGCGCGCCAGGCTTACTCGGCGTCCGGCTGCGCCTTGGGCTCGGCCTGCTGGAACGCGGGCAGCGCCATGCAAGACTCGAACACCTTGGCAATCGCCGGATAGCGGCCAACATCGATATTGAAACGCTGCGCGTTGAACACCTGCGGCACCAGGCAGATATCGGCCAGCGTCGGCGTATCGCCGAAGCAGAAACGCCCTGCCTTGCCCGAGCGCACCAGGTTGGTATTCACCGACTCGAAACCCAGTTCGACCCAGTGGCGGTACCAGGCGTCCTTGGCTTCCTCCGCCACGCCCAGCGTGTGCTTGAGGTACTTCAGCACGCGCAGGTTGTTCAGCGGATGAATTTCGCACGCGACCTCAAGCGCCACCGCGCGAATGTAGGCACGATCCAGCGCGGTGCCCGGCAGCAAGGGCGGCTCGGGATGCGTCTCGTCGAGGTACTCGACCATCGCCACCGACTGGATCAATACCTGGTCATCGTCGACCAGGGTCGGCACCAGCGCATCGGGATTGAGCGAGCGGTAGGCCGGCAGCAGTTGCTGGCCGCCGTCGCGCAACAGATGCACCGGCACATACTCATAAGGCAGGCCCTTGAGCCGCAGCGCGATGCGCACCCGGTACGACGCCGAGCTGCGAAAGTAGCTGTAGAGCTTGAACATAGGCTCAGACCACCTTGACGGTCAGTTCGCCCACGCCTTCGATCTTGCACTGCATGATGTCGCCCTTCACCACCGGGCCCACGCCTTCTGGCGTGCCGCTATAGATCAGGTCGCCGGGCTGCAGCTCAAACAGCCTGGAGAGATAAGACACCATCTCGGGCACCGACCAGATCAGGTCCGAAAGATCGCCGCGCTGCTTCTCGACGCCATTGACGGACAGCGTCACCGCGCCCTTCTCCGGATGGCCGATGGCGGACACCGGCACAATCGGGCCGATGGGGGCGGACTTGTCGAAGGCCTTGCCGGTTTCCCATGGGCGGCCGGTTTTCTTGGATTCGTTCTGCAAGTCGCGGCGCGTCATGTCGAGGCCGAGGGCATAGCCGAACACGTGGCTGGCGGCGTCCGCCTCGGCGATGTCCTTGCCGCCCTTGCCGATGGCGACGACCAGTTCCACTTCATAGTGGCAGTTGCCGGTGCCCTGCGGATAGGGGAAGGTGCCTTCGCTGCCGTCGGCCACGTAGCTCACCGCGTCGGCGGGCTTGCAGAAGAAGAACGGCGGCTCGCGGTCGGGATCCGAACCCATTTCACGCGCATGCGCGGCATAATTGCGGCCCACGCAGTAAACCCGGCGCACCGGGAACTGAGCGCTGCTGCCGCGCACGGGCACGCCGTTGGGCGCCGGCGGGGCAAATACGAATTCGGTCATCCTTCTCTCCAGACTTGTGCACTGTGTTTTAGGCTACGCACCGGCATGCGGCGTCGCCAGCAGACGCCCCGCCGCGCAGCAGGGCAATAGCATACACCGGCGGTTCCCGCCGCGTATGCCGGCAAACCATTGAATCCGGGAAACCCCGCAATACAATTAGAAGCATCTCGGCGCGAATCTTGCATGGCACGAGAGATCCCAAGTGACGCCATGAACCGACGCCCCCCAGCCCCTCCCAGTCCGACGAGTCCCGCGCCCGCCTCCGCCGCGGGTTCGCGCACGCTGCGCATCCTGCTGGTGCGCGATCCCCACGACGCCGACCCGCTCAACGTCGAGACGATCCATGCCGGGCTGGTGTCGGCGGGCTTCACCGACATCGAGACGGTGGACGCCGACCTGCGGCTCCCCGACGCGATCGCCGCGCGGCAGCCGGACCTGATCATCATCGCCTCGGAATCGGCGGCGCGCGATACAGTCGAGCACGTATGCGTCTCCACCCAGCACGCGCCGCGCCCCATCGTGCTCTTTACGGACAACGACGACGCCCAGCGCATCAAGGCCGCGCTGACGGCAGGCATTACCGCCTACATCGTCGACGGGCTGCGCGCCGATCGCGTGAAGACCGTGCTCGACGTGGCGTATGCGCGCTTCGAACTGGATCAGGAGTTGCGCGCCGAGCTGGATGCCACACGCCTGCAGCTGGCCGAGCGCAAGGAAGTCGAACGCGCCAAGGGCCTGCTGATGAAAGAGCGCGGCATGAGCGAGGAAGAGGCTTATAAGCGGCTGCGCAGCATGGCCATGGAGCGTGGCATCAAGCTCGTCGAAGCGGCACGGCGCGTCATCGATGTAATGAGTTAAGGCGCGGGCGACGCCCCGCACGCGCTTGGTGCAATGCACAAGGATGGCGCTGCCGCCCTACCGCCCGCGCACCGGTACCGCCCGCCGCCCTGCCCCTTCGGGCCAGGGCGTCACCGCGTTCGCGCGAATATTGACTGCACCCTGCATAACAAGCTTGGCACGCGGCTTGCGTAATCCAGACATCGGCCAACGACGGCCGATCACAAACCGATGTGCGCCGCCAACGACGGCCGCGCCGCATCACGGGACAACGGCGTCCTGAACTGCCCCGCATTCTTGGCGAAAGCGGCGCGGTTCAGGACGCTTTTCATTTGGAGCCGTGGAATGCCCTCTCGCCTGAAGATTGCCAAGCCGCTGCACGCCGCGGTTGCCACCGACGCCAGCGCCGCCGGCGCCGATGCGGTACCCGCCAGCAGCGGCCGCCGCCGCGCCCTGGCCACCATCGCCGGCGCCAGCGTGATCACGCTGGTCGACCCGCTCGTGCGCGCCGGAGCCTGGGCAGCCGGCTCGGATGCGCCGGAAAAGCCGGAAGTGCGGATCGGCTTTATCCCGCTGACGGACTGCGCTTCGGTAGTGATGGCCGGCACGCTCGGCTTCGACAAGAAATACGGCATCAAGATCACGCCCACCAAGGAAGCCTCCTGGGCCGGCGTGCGCGACAAGCTGGTCAACGGCGAACTCGATGCGGCACACGTGCTGTACGGCCTGATCTACGGCGTGCAGCTCGGCATCGGCGGGCCCAAGAAAGACATGGCCGTGCTGATGAACCTGAACCACAATGGCCAGGCCATCACGCTGTCGTCCAAACTGGCGGAAAAAGGCGTCAAGGACGGTGCCAGCCTGAAAGCGCTGATGGCCAGGGAAAAGCGCGATTACACCTTCGCCCAGACCTTCCCCACTGGCACCCACGCGATGTGGCTGTACTACTGGCTGGCCGCCAACGGCATCAACCCGATGCAGGACGCCAAGGCCATCACCGTGCCGCCGCCGCAGATGGTGGCCAATATGCGCGTGGGTAACATGGACGGATTCTGCGTGGGCGAGCCCTGGGGCGCGCGCGCAATCGCCGACAAGATCGGCTTTACCGCCGAGACCACGCAGGCGATCTGGAAGGATCACCCCGAAAAGACCCTGGGCACCACCGCCGAGTTCGTGCAGAAGTACCCCAATACGGCCCGCGCCATGGTTGCCGCCGTGCTGGAGGCATCGAAGTACATCGATGCCTCGGCCTCCAACCGCCGCAAGACCGCGGAAACGATTGCCGCCAAGTCCTATGTCAACACGGATATGGACATCATCCTGGACCGCATGCTTGGCCGCTACAGCAATGGCCTGGGCAAGACCTGGGACGATCCCGACTCGATGAAGTTCTACCAGGACGGCAGCACCAACTATCCCTTCCTCTCCGACGGCATGTGGTTCCTCACGCAGCACAAGCGCTGGGGCTTGCTCAAGGACCACCCCGACTACCTGGCGGTGGCGAAGAAGGTCAACCGCATCGACGTCTACAAGCAAGGTGCCGCGGCCGCGCAGGTGCCAGTACCCAAGAGCGACTTCCGTACCGCGAAGCTGCTGGACGGCGTGGTGTGGGATGCCAGCAAGGATCCGAAGGCCTACGCCGACGGCTTCAAGATCAAGGCCTGAGCCCTGCGCGATTTCGCCTGATATCGCGCCGGCCGCACCGTTCGCCTGCCGAGTGATTTCGATTTGATTGCCGCTTGAACGCCGGCGTGGCGACACGCCGGCCCCTGAAGGAGCCTGACGTGAATGCACTTGCCCAGCCGGCCGCCCATGCCGGCACCCAAGCCGCGCCCGCAGACAGCGGCAGCCCCGCCGATCTCGCCGCGCCTGGCGACCAGCGGGCTCATGAACGCGCTCTGCGCAGTGCGGCACGGCGCGATGCCTTCGCGGCCATCGTGCTGAAGCTGATGCCGCCTGTTGCCGGCTTTGCGCTGTTCCTGCTGGTCTGGCACGGTATCGCCACGATGATCCCCGCCATCCCCACGCCGGCCGCTACCTGGCATGCCGCCGTGCCCTTGTTTGCCGACCCCTTCTACCGCAACGGCCCCAATGACCAGGGCATCGGCTGGAACGTGCTGGCGTCGCTGGCACGGGTCGCGGCAGGCTTCGGGCTGGCGGCGCTGATCGGCATCCCGGCCGGCTTCGCGCTGGGCCGCTTCGCTTTTCTCAACGCCATGATGGCGCCCATCATCAGCCTGCTGCGCCCGGTCTCGCCGCTGGCATGGCTGCCGATCGGGCTGCTGCTGTTCAAGTCTGCCAACCCGGCGGCGATATGGGCCATCTTCATCTGCTCGATCTGGCCGATGGTGATCAACACCGCGGTGGGCGTGACGCGCGTGCCGCAGGATTACCTGAATGTCGCGCGCGTGCTCGACCTGTCGGAGTGGAAGGTGTTCACACGCGTGCTGCTGCCGGCCGTCCTGCCTTACATGCTGACCGGCGTGCGGCTGTCGATCGGCACGGCCTGGCTGGTGATCGTGGCCGCGGAGATGCTGACCGGTGGCACCGGCATCGGCTTCTGGCTGTGGGACGAGTGGAACAACCTGAAGGTGGAGCACATCGTCATCGCGATCTTCATCATCGGCGTGGTCGGGCTGCTGCTCGAATACGCATTGCTGAGCCTGGCGAAGCGTTTCAGCTACGGCAACTAAGACGGCTACCGCGCGCAGCGCCAAGGAGAACCTCATGGAAAAGTTCGTCCGTATCGAAAACGTCGGGCAGACCTTCAAGACCAAGAAGGGGCCGTTCGTCGCCCTGCGCGATGTCAACCTGTCCATCGCCAGCGGCGAGTTCATCACGCTGATCGGCCACTCCGGCTGCGGCAAGTCCACCTTGCTCAACCTGCTGGCCGGACTGGACCGTCCCAGCGCCGGCGCACTGATCTGCGCCGAGCGCGAGATCGCCGGGCCCGGCCCGGATCGGGCGGTGGTGTTCCAGAACCACTCGCTGCTGCCCTGGCTGACCTGCTTCGAAAACGTCTACCTTGGCGTGGAACGCGTGTTCGGCGGCAGCGAAACCAAGGCGCAACTGAAGGCGCGCACCCACGACACGCTGGCCATGGTCGGGCTCACCCATGCCGAATCCAAGTATCCGCAGGAAATCTCGGGCGGCATGAAGCAGCGCGTGGGCATCGCGCGGGCGCTCGCGATGGAGCCCAAGATGCTGCTGATGGACGAGCCCTTCGGCGCGCTGGATGCGCTCACCCGCGCGCACTTGCAGGACGAACTGATCAAGATCGTGGCCAAGACCCGCAGCACGGTGGTGATGGTGACCCATGATGTGGACGAAGCGGTGATGCTGGCCGACCGCATCGTCATGATGACCAACGGCCCGGCCGCCACGATCGGCGAAGTGCTGAAGGTGGACCTGCCACGGCCGCGCGAGCGCATGGCGCTGGCCGACGACAAGAACTATCACGCGTGCCGGACCGCGGTGCTGGACTTCCTGTATCGCAAGCAGCGCAATCCGGCGCTGAAGGAAGCCGCCTGAGCGGACGCCGGCAAGCGGGCGCGGCGGCATGGCAGGCCGGCATTGGCCAATGCGATGGGCACGGCCCGTCCGCTCCGCTATCATGAACCTCAAACCACATCGCCCCAGCCCGCCATGACCACCACGCCTGCCACGCCCTCCGCCCCGACTTTCGCCGCGGCGAAGTACATCAAGGAAATCGGCCGGGGCGTCAACGGCGCCCGCGCGCTGCCGCGCGAGGACGCGCAGGCCTTGTTCGATGCCATGCTGGCCGGCCGCGTGGCCGATATCGAGCTGGGCGCGGTGCTGATGGCCTATCGCATCAAGGGCGAAGCCCCGCACGAGTTGGCCGGCATGCTCGATGCCGCGCACGCGCACTGCCTGCCGCTGGCGGCGCCGCCGGACCGCATTGTTGTGACCATCCCAAGCTACAACGGCGCGCGCAAGCAGCCCAACCTGGTACCGCTGCTGGCCCTGCTGCTGGCGCGCGAGGGCATTCCCGTGCTGGTGCACGGCAGCCGCCAGTTCAACGGGCGCGTGACCAGCCTCTCGCTATTCGAGGCGCTGGGCATCGCGCCGTGCAGTTCCGTGGCGCAGGCCGAAGCCCAGCTTCGCAGCAAGGACAGCCAGCCGGGCCCGCTGGCGGTGCTGCCGATCGACGTGCTGTCGCCGGCGCTGGCCGCCATGCTCGACAGGCGCATGCAGATCGGCTTGCGCAACTCCGCGCACACGGTGGTCAAGATGCTCCAGCCGGTCGGCACCCACTCCCCGGCGGAAGCGCTGCGCCTGTACAGCTACACCCATCCCGAGTACCGGGAAACGCTGACTGACTACTTCTCCCGTGAGCCGGCCAATGTGCTGCTGGCGCGCGGCACCGAAGGCGAAGTGGTGGCCGATGCGCGGCGCGGCAGCCGCATCGACTGGCTACACGACGGACATCAGCGCACACTGGTCGATCCCACCGCGGGCTCCATCACCGAAGTGCCGGAATTGCCACCCGGCAGCGACGTGGACCAGACTGCGGCCTGGATCCGCCTCGTGCTGGACGGCAAGGCACCCGTCCCGGCTCCGATCGCTACGCAGATCGAGGCAATCCGCGACTGCCTGCAACAGGGAACGCGCGTGACCTGGGCCAGCCCGGTCTGAGGCAGGCCCGGGCGCTTTCAGCGCTTGCGCTGCGGCAGCGGGATGCGATCGTCCTCGCCGGGCACGCGCGGGAACTGGTCATCCTCCCAGCGCTGGGAGGCCGCCTCGATCGCTTCCTTGCTGCTGGCGACGAAATTCCAGAAGATAAAGCGGTGCCCGTCCGTCGGATCGCCGCCTAGCAGCATCACGCGCGAAGGCGCCTGCGCGGTCAGCGTCACTGGCACGCCAGGCACCAACACCGCCAAATGGCGTTCCGGCAATATTTCGCCATCCAGCGCAACGCTGCCGTCCACCGGATAGATGCCACGTTCGGCATGCTCCGGCGGAATCTCCAGGCTGGCACCCGCATCCAGTTCGATGGCCACATAGAGCGTGCGGCTGAACACCTTCACGGGAGCCTCCGCGCCAAAGGCATCTCCGGCGATCACCGTCATCCGTACCCCGGGGCGCTCCAGCTTGGGCAGCGTTGCAGCGGGGTGATGATGGAAGGACGGTTCGACGTTTTCGAACTCCTTTGGCAACGCCACCCAGGTCTGTATGCCATGCAAGCGCGGCCCGGCATCGCGGGCGGCCTGCGGCGAGCGTTCCGAGTGCGCGATGCCCTTTCCCGCCGTCATCCAGTTCACGTCGCCCGGCCTGATCACCTGCTTGCTGCCAAGGCTGTCGTGGTGAAGGATCTCGCCTTCGAACAGGTAAGTGACGGTCGCCAGCCCAATATGTGGATGCGGACGCACGTCCGCACCTTCCCCCGGAGGCATCGCCACGGGTCCCATATGGTCGAAGAAAATAAACGGCCCGACGGTCTGCGTTGCCGCCGCGGGTAGCAGCCGGCTGACGGCAAAGTCGCCAAGGTCACGCGTGTGCGGCTTGAGCAAGTGTTCGATAGCAGACATGAATTCTCCCCGGTTCGGTCGATGCTTGCGGATTGCGCAAATGAAAAGAGTGTAGCCGCTGTAGAAACACTGCATCTCATTTGGCGATAGAACCGAAGGGCGCGTGGTCCCTCTAATCCATGTCGGATCGTTCGAGGGCTCGCATGAGATAGTGGCCACGCCACATCACGCAAAGCTCCTCGCAGGAAACGCTATGTAAAAACAGATTTCGATTATCCGGAACTATCAACCCTATAACTACTCCAACTTAGCAGTCCACCGGCTTGAGTGCTAATATGTGTTGCAATGCAGTGCGTAGCCCCCATGGGTTGGCGTACGCGGGCAACCCACCCGCCGGATGCAAAAGGAGCAATCGAGTGAACGCGGTCCTATCTGCTGACCAAACCCAAATGACCAACCGTCTGCCCACGGTGCCCCAAGGTACTGGCACGTTTGCGCTGACGCTTCCCGGAACGCTGGGAAATCTGGACAGCTATATCCAGGCTGTCCACCGTATTCCCCTGCTCACCCCCGAGGAAGAGCAGCGGCTCGCGCGCGAGCTGCGCGAGCATGACTCCGTTGACGCTGCGCGCCGCATGGTGCTGTCGCACCTGCGCCTGGTGGTGTCCATCGCCCGCCAGTACCTCGGCTACGGCCTGCCCCATGCGGACCTGATCCAGGAAGGCAATATCGGCTTGATGAAGGCCGTGAAGCGCTTCGACCCGGACCAGGGCGTGCGCCTGGTGTCGTATGCGATGCATTGGATCAAGGCCGAGATCCACGAATACGTGCTGAAGAACTGGCGCATGGTCAAGGTGGCTACCACCAAGGCCCAGCGCAAGCTGTTCTTCAACTTGCGCAGCCACAAGCAGGGTGCCCATACCTTCACCCCGGAACAGATCGACGCGGTTGCGCGCGAGCTGAACGTCAAGCCGGAAGAAGTGATGGAGATGGAAACCCGCCTGTCTGGTGGTGACCTGGCGCTGGAAGGCCAGATCGACGACGGCGAAGAGGAATTCGCTCCCATCGCCTACCTGGCCGACAACCACAACGAACCCACCCGCGTGATCGAGGCCCAGCGCCACGACCGCATGCAGGTGCAAGGCCTGGAGGAAGCGCTGTCCAAGCTCGACGACCGCAGCCGCCGCATCATCGAAGCGCGCTGGCTGCAGGTCAACGACGACGGGTCCGGCGGTTCCACGCTGCACGAACTGGCTGACGAATTCGGCGTCTCGGCCGAACGTATCCGTCAGATCGAAACCGCGGCGATGAAGAAGATGAAGGGAGCGCTGCAGGCATTTGCCTGAGGCACGCCGGGCGGCGGCGGGCATTTCACCCCCGCCCTTTTCCCGAAAGCAACAGGGCCGGTCTCGCGACCGGCCCTGTTTCATTTTGTCTACCGGTTACACCGGCCACGCCCCTCAGGAAGCAAGCAGTTGCTTGATGTCGTGCGCAATTGGCTCCGGTCCCTGGCCATGGCGAATGAACAGCCGCAGCTTCCCGCTGGGGTCGAACACATAGCTGCCCGCCGAGTGGTCCATGGTGTAGTTGGACGGCGATGTGCCTGGCACCTTGGCGTAGAACACCTTGAAGTCCTTGGCGACCTTCTGCAGCGCGGCGTCGTCGGCCGGGCGCATACCCAGGAAGCGCGGATCGAAGGCCGGCACGTATTGCGCCAGCAGCGCCTGCGTATCGCGTTCGGGATCGACCGTGACAAAGAGCACCTGCACCTTGTCGGCATCCGGCCCCAGTTGCTCCATGACCGCCTTCAACTCCGCCATGGTGGTCGGGCACACGTCGGGACAATGCGTATAGCCGAAAAACATCACCACCGCCTTGCCCTTGAAGTCCGCGATCGAGCGCACCTTGCCGTTGTGATCGGTGAGGACGAAGTCCTTGCCGAATTCACTGCCGCCGGTGATATCGACGTTCTTGAATGACGCGCGCTGCTGGCCGCATGCAGCAAGCAGCAGCGAGCACAACGCCAGCAGGCACAACCGGCGGAAGGTGGCGAAAGTGGGCAGGAAGCCCGGAGGGAAGCGGTTCGGCATGCGGGTTCGGGTGGTTTGGCGAGCCAGGACCGCCCGGCAATCGGCCGGGCGCGGCAAGGTCACATTAACAGATGTGAAGCAGTATCGCCGATTGGGGCCGCCGCGCGCTCAGGCCGCGACAAGATGTCGCAAGCCGCCGTCCGGCCGCTCAGCCTTGCGGCAGGAACTTGAAGTAGTGATCGACCAGCAGCGCGGCGAACAGCAGCGAGAGGTAAAGGATCGAGAAACGGAAAGTCCGCTGCGCCAGTGCGTCGGAATAGTTGCGGTACATCTTCCAGGAGTATGCGAGGAAACCGCCCCCCAGGATCAGCGCCGCCGCCAGGTAAATGTAACCGCACATCCCGTACACGAATGGCAGCAGCGTGGCCGCAATCATGATCAGCGTGTACAGCAGGATGTGCAGCAGCGTGAAGCGCTCGCCGTGCGTCACCGGCAGCATCGGCAAGCCGGACTTGGCGTAGTCGGCGCGGCGATACAGGGCCAGGGCCCAGAAGTGCGGCGGGGTCCACGTGAAGATGATCAGCACCAGGAACCAGGCTTCGGCCGGCAGTTCGCCAGCGACAGCCGCCCAGCCAAGCGCCGGCGGCATGGCGCCGGACAGGCCGCCGATCACGATATTCTGCGGCGTGGCCGGCTTGAGCAGGATCGTGTACACCACGGCATAGCCGACGAAGGTGGCAACCGTCAGCCACATGGTCAGGTCGTTGGTATAAACGTGCAGCAGCCACATCCCCGCGCCGCCCAGCACCGCCGAGAACACCAGGGTCTGGATAGTTGTGATCTCGCCGGTGGCGGAGGGGCGCCATGCGGTGCGGCGCATCAGCGCGTCGACCTTTTGCTCCACCAGGCAGTTGATGGCGAAAGCGGCACCCGCCAGCAGCCAGATACCGGCGGCGCCCCCGATCAGCACCGGCCAGGGCACCATGCCCGGCGTGGCCAGGAACATGCCTATGATGGCGCAGAAGACGGCAAGCTGCGTCACACGGGGCTTGGTAAGGGCGGCGTATTGGCGGACCAGGTGGCGAACCCGTCCGAGGGGATGTGTGTGGGTAGCAGTAACCACTGGCGAGTTCTTGTCTTTCATGTGGCGCGCGCGGCAGCCGGCACGTCCGTAGCAATGTTCGCGGACCGGGCCGCGAGCCCTATATTGTAATTGAGACGAACCAATAGCAGCAGCAAGAGCGCCGCGCCGCCGTTATGCGCCACCGCGGCGCCCAGCGGCCAGTCGAACACGATGTTCGAAAGGCCGGTAGCCAGTTGCAGCGCGAGCACGCCCAGCAGCCAGCCGGCGCTGTGGGCGAGGCCGCCAAAGCGGCGCGCCCGCAGGCCGAACCAGGCCAGGAAAGCCAGCACGACGAAGGCAAAACCACGATGCACCCAGTGGATCGCCACCAGGGCCGAGTGTGGAATGTAGTCGCCGTCGGCTGTCATGCCGAGCTGGCGCCACAGGGTGAAGCCGTGGCGGAAGTCCATGTCCGGCACCAACTGGCCGTTACACAGCGGAAAGTCGGTGCAGGCCAGCACCGCGTAATTGGTGCTCACCCAGCCGCCCAGGAAGATCTGGATGACCAGCAGGGCCAGCGCAATGCGTGCCGGCCAGCGCAGCGCGCCCGCTTGCGGCGCGATCGCCAGCGGCGGGTCGCTGCGCGAACCCAGCCAGATCAATGCCGCGAGCAGGCCCATGCCCAACATCAGGTGCGTGACCACGATGATGGGCTGAAGCTTGAGCGTCACCGTAAAGGCGCCAAACGCGCCCTGCACGCACACCAGCAGCAGCACGCCGGTGGCGAACCAGGGCGACTGCCTGAGTTCGCGCCGCTTGACCCAGGCCAGCACCATCAGCGTGATGATCAGCACGCCGACCGCCATGGCGAAGTAGCGGTGGATCATCTCGATCCACGCCTTGGTGATGGTCACGGGCCCGCTGGGCAAGGCGGTTTCGGCCGCACGGATATGCTCCTGCGCGGCATGCGGATTGGAGTGGCCGTAGCAGCCCGGCCAGTCCGGGCAGCCAAGGCCGGAATCCGTCAGCCGCGTGAAACTGCCGAACATGATCAGGTCCAGCGTCAGGAAGGCGGTGATCCACACCAGCTTGCGGTACTTGTTGCGATCCCCTTTGACCAGCACATAGCTGAGCGGGAACAGCGCGATCAGGACGCCGATGATGGCGAGTTGGAGCAGCATGCGCGCCTCACCCGATGCGAGAGTACTTGAGCAGCTTCTTCAGATCGGAACTCATCTTCTTGGGGTCCGGATCCCTGGGGAAGTGCATCATCAGGTTGCCCAGCGGATCGACCAGGAATAGCGTGTCCTCGATCCGCCCACCCTGCTCGGCCGGCAACCATTTCTGCATGGTTTCGCGATTGGCGCGCAGGAAGCGCACACCGGCATAGGGCTCGTTGTAGGCGGCCGACAGGCGCGGATCGATCGGGCCATCGTCGCTGATCAGCCATACCGGCACGATGCGCTCGCGGTCCTGTCCCTGCCCCGCACGGATCTGGCGGATGGTGAACAGCTTCTTGGCACAAGCCTCGTCACAGGCGGCGCCATCGGCCGTGACCAGCAGCCACTTGCCCTTGAAGCTATCCAGCGGCACGGTCTCGGCCCGCTCGTTGCCGATCTGCATCGCTGGCATCGGGCGCTGCGGCTCGACCAACGTGCCATAGTTGGTGGCACCGCCCGCCGGCTTGAACACGTAATAAGTGAGGTAAGAGGCAATCACAGGCGAAGCGCACACCAGCAGCAGCAACAGCATCTGGATGCGCCCGCGGCGGGTGCGGGCGTCGATACGCGAATCTTGCGGCGCGACGCGGGCGGCCTGGGCGGAAGCGGGATCTGGCTGTTGCATAGTGTTTCGTCTGTCTGTCGTTAGAGGCGGCTGCGGTCATCTGACCGCCCCGTCCCGCTGTGGTTCGCTGGTTGTTGCGCCGGCAATCCTGTCGCGTGCGGGCAAGCGCCGGCTGCCGTCGTAACCATGTCTCTCAAGCCGCCATGCGGGCGGCGCGCCGCCAGCTCAACGCCACCAGCAGCACCATCGTCAGCGCGGCCAGGCCGAACCACTGGAAGGCGTAGCCATAATGGCGATCGGCGCCGGTATCCGCCGGCGCCCAGTCGCGCGCCAGCCCGTCGCCGCTATCGGTGCGCTGCTCCAGCACGAAGGGCTGCAGCGGCACGCCAAGCTCTTTCGCGAATGCAGCAAGATCCACATTCTGTCGGATCTTCTGCCCGGCCTCCGCGTTGGCGCCCTGGCCAAGGCTGAAGACCTTGGGAACCGCGGCCAGCGCGGTGCCATCGAGCTCCACATCGCCCTCGGCGGTCGGGAATGGCGCGATGCGCGTACGGTCCTGCGCGTCGCGCGGCAGCCAGCCACGCAGCACCAGCACCGCTGGCGCGCCGGGATCGTTCGCCACGACGCGCAGCGGCGTCAGCACCATGAATCCGGCACGGCTGTCGGTGCCGTTGCCATGTGGGCGATTGTCCAGCAAAACGGTATGCGCCGCATCGAAGCGGCCGCGCACGCGCACCCGGCGCTCCGCTACCTGCCCTTCGACCAGGGCACTGCCCACCGCCAGGGGCCGCTGCGCAGCCAGCGCCTCCAGCCGCGCGGCACGCGCCAGCTTTTCATGGGCACGGTCAAGCTGCCAGTTGCCGAGCGCGCAAGTGACGGCAATGACCACCAGCGCGGCGATGGTGGGAACCGGGCTCAGCGCGCGCCAAAGCTTCACGGGCAGCTCCCGAGTGCTTCCTCGAGAGCGGCGATGCGATAATGGCACATTACCTCTAGCCGACCCCGCACTTGCGGGCCCTCCATGCGCATTGTCATCATCATCGCGTTCATCCTCATCATCGGCAGCCTGGCCTCGGCGCTATTCTTCATGATGCGCGACCGCGGCAAGACGCCGAACATGATGCGCTCTCTGATGTTCCGGGTCGGCTTTTCCGTGGCGCTGTTCGTCTTCATCCTGTTCTCTCACTGGATGGGCTGGATACAAAGCACGGGTATTCGCATGGGGCCTTGAGCCTGGCGCGCCGGCCGACGCGACTGGCCACACGCGTTCGAACTGCAAAAAACAAGCGCCGCAGTGGCTAAACTCCTGCGGCGCTTGTTTTTTGTTGTTCTTCGCCGGGAGGAGATCTCTCCCGGCGATTCCGCCAGCATCGCCGGCGGGCACTGCAGTCGGGTGCCTTACAGCCAGTACACCACGATGTAGAGGAACAGCCACACCACGTCGACGAAGTGCCAGTACCAGGCCGCGCCTTCGAAGGCGAAGTGATGATCGGGGGTGAAATGCCCCTTCAGCACGCGCACCAGCACCACCGTCAGCATGATCGCGCCCATGGTCACGTGGAAGCCGTGGAAGCCGGTCAGCAGGAAGAACGTGGAACCATAGATGCCCGAGGTCAGCTTGAGGTTCAGTTCCGTGTACGCATGGTGGTACTCGTACACCTGGAAGCACATGAAGACCGCGCCCAGCAGGATGGTGAGCACCAGGCCCTGGATCAGCTGGCTGCGCTTGTTGGCCAGCAGCGCATGGTGCGCCCAGGTCAGCGTCACGCCGGACATCAGCAGCAGCGCCGTGTTGATCGTCGGGATCGGCCACGGGCCCATGGTCTGGAAGGACTCGACGACCCCGGCCGGGCCGAAGTTAGGCCATACGGCTGAAAAGTCGGGCCACAGGATCTTGTTGTTCAGGTCGCCCAGCCACGGCATGGCGATGTTGCGGGCATAGAACAGCGCGCCGAAGAACGCTGCGAAGAACATCACTTCGGAGAAGATGAACCAGCCCATCGACCAGCGGAATGACAGGTCGATGTTCTTGCCATACTTGCCGGTTTCGGACTCGCTGATCGCCTCGCTGAACCAGCTCTTGAGCACGAACAGGAACCACACCAGGCCCAGGATGCAGACATACGGCCCCCAGCTCTGCCCGTTTACCCAACCAGCAGCACCCCCAGCCGTCAGCAACAAGCCAAAGCTTGCCGTGATCGGATGGCGCGAGGGGCCCGGTACGAAGTAGTACGGAGCGTTTGCGCGATTCGCACTCATTCTTTTATCTCCAGCTCAGAGTCTTTGATTCAGTAATCGTTATCCGCACATCCGGCCCCGACTGCTGGCCGGCGGCATGCTTTTGCCTGCTTTTACTTCTCCCTGCCCGTTCCCGCGCGCGACAGTCTGTCTACCCCACCACCACACGCACGACGGTGATCAGCACGGCGATCAGGATGGCTACCCCGATCAGGCCGGCGATGATCACATGGACCGGATTGAGCTGTGCCATGTCGCGTTCATGCTCGCTACCCTTGCGCAGGCCGATAAACGACCAGAACACCGCGCGCAGGGTCTGCGCAAAAGACAGCTTGCGCTTGACCGCGTCCTTCATCTCATCCACGGCTACCCCTTACAACCACTTCACCTGCTACTCAAATGCCCTTGCCTGCTCCGGCCGGCTGCGCCTCAAGCGGGCCCTGCGGCGCCTGGGCCACCGGCGTACCGATCTCGAAGAAGGTGTAGGACAGCGTAATGTTCTTCACGTCTTTCGGCAGGTCCGGATCGATCACGAACACCACCGGCATCTCGCGTGCTTCCTTCGCCTTCAGCGTCTGTTCCTTGAAGCAGAAGCACTCGATCTTCTTGAAATACTGCGTGGCCAGCTTGGGCAGGTAGCTCGGGATGGCTTGCGCCGAGATGTCGCGCGTCTGCCCGTTCGCCACTTCGTAGACGATGGTGGTCATTTCGCCCGGGTGCACTTCCATGCTGCTCTTGACCGGACGGAAGGCAAATGGACCGCGCGCGTTGGAATCGAACTCGACCGTGATCGTGCGGGTCTTGTCCACCTGTGTATTCTTGACCTGGCCGCCGTACAGATCCCGCGTGGTCACCACGTTCAGGCCGGTGATCTCACAGATCTTCTTGTACAGCGGCACCAGCGCATAGCCAAACGAGAACATCAACGCCACCACCACCAGCAGACGCAGCAGCATCCCGCGGTTGAACTTCTTGTCGGTGGCATCGTTTGACTGCTGGCTCACGCTCATCTCAATACCCTGCAGCTTCAGCCGAGAAGAATCATCTTGGCGAAGAAACCCAAAAAGAAAACCATCACGATGGAGAAAAGGATCAGGCCGAGACGACGATTCGAGGCCTTGCGGTCTGCCTGCGATGGACTTTTGTTTGGATCCTGCATAACACCTTGCCTGCGTGACGCGGAAGGACGGGCCGTGCCCATCCTTCCGCGCATCGTTGCTTACTTGACCTGCGGAGGAACTTCAAAGGTGTGGAACGGGGCCGGCGACGGCACGGTCCATTCCAGGCCCTCGGCGCCATCCCAAGGCTTGTCTCCGGCTGCCTTGCCGCCACGGTAGGACGGCAGCACGACGAAGAAGAAGAAATACACCTGCATCAGGCCGAAGCCCAGGGCACCGATCGAAGCAATCGCGTTGAAATCCGCGAACTGCGTCGGGTAGTCGGCATAGCGGCGCGGCATGCCGGCCAGCCCGAGGAAGTGCATCGGGAAGAAGGTGATGTTGAAGAAGATCATCGAGCCCCAGAAGTGGATCTGGCCGCGGGTTTCGTTGTACATGAAACCGCTCCACTTCGGACCCCAGTAGTAGAAGCCCGAGAACATCGCGAACAGCGAGCCCGCCACCAGCACGTAGTGGAAGTGCGCCACGATGAAGTAGGTGTCCTGCAACTGGATGTCGATCGGGGCAACCGCCGGCATCAGGCCCGTGAAACCACCGATGGTGAACACGAAGATGAAGCCGATCGCGAACAGCATCGGGGTCTCGAAGGTCATCGAGCCGCGCCACATGGTAGCGATCCAGTTGAAGATCTTCACGGCCGTCGGCACCGCGATCAGCATGGTGGCGTACATGAAGAACAGCTGGCCGGTCACGGGCATGCCGGTCGTGAACATGTGGTGAGCCCACACGATGAACGACAGGATAGCGATCGAGGCGGTCGCGTACACCATCGAGCTATAGCCGAACAGCCGCTTGCGGGCAAAGGTCGGCACGACGTGCGAGACGATCCCGAAGGCCGGCAAGATCATGATGTAGACCTCGGGGTGCCCGAAGAACCAGAAGATGTGCTGGTACATCACCGGGTCGCCGCCGCCTGCCGCCGAGAAAAAGCTCGTGCCGAAGTGACGGTCGGTCAGCACCATGGTGATGGCGCCAGCCAGCACCGGCATCACGGCAATCAGCAGGTAGGCGGTGATCAGCCAGGTCCAGCAGAACATCGGCATCTTCATCAGCGTCATGCCGGGTGCGCGCATATTGAGCACCGTGACGATGATGTTGATCGAACCCATGATCGACGAGGCGCCCATGATGTGCATGGCGAAAATCGCCATGTCCATGCCGGGGCCCATCTGCACCGACAGCGGCGCGTACAGGGTCCAGCCGGCGGCGGTGGCGCCGCCCGGTGCGAAGAACGACAGCACCAGCAGCAGGGCCGCCGGGGGCATCAGCCAGAAGCTGAAGTTGTTCATCCGCGCGAAGGCCATGTCGGATGCGCCGATCTGCAGCGGGATCATCCAGTTGGCGAAGCCGACGAAGGCCGGCATGATCGCGCCGAACACCATGATCAGGCCGTGCATGGTGGTGAACTGGTTGAACAGTTCCGGGCGGAAGAACTGCAGGCCCGGCTCGAACAGTTCGAGACGGATCAGCAGTGCCAGCGCGCCGCCAGACAGCAGCATGGTGAACGAGAACAGCAGGTACAGCGTACCGATGTCCTTGTGGTTGGTGGCGAACAGCCAGCGGCGCCAGCCGTGCGGATGATCGTGGTGCTCATCGTGGGCGTGGTCGTGCGGGTGGGCGAGCGCGTCCGGGGTAGCAGTACTCATCGCGAAAACTCCTGAAATCCTGTTCAGCCTGCCGCGCGGTCACCCGCGGCGCTTGCCTGCTTGGCAGCGGGCTTGTCTTCCGTCTTCGGTGCGGCGTCGCCGCCGCTGGCGCCGGGTGCGCCACCGCCTTCGCGGAACTTGCCGGCACGGGCGTTCACGAAATCGCTCGGTTGAATCACTTCGCCAGTCTTGTTACCCCAGCTGTTGCGGGTGTAGGTCATGACGGCAGCGAGTTCAGTATCGGAGAGGTGCTTCCAGACCGGCATGGCACCCTTGCCTTCCAGCAGGATGTGCATCTGGCCAGCATCGGGACCGTTGACGACCTTGGAGCCGTCCAGGGCCGGGAACGCGCCGCCGCCCTTACCGTTCGGCTGGTGGCAGACCGCGCAGTTGGCGGTGTAGACCTTCTCGCCACGGGCCTTGAGTTCTTCCAGGGTCCAGGTCTTGTTGGGGTCGTCGGCCTTGGCGGCGAGTTCCTTCTTCTTGCCGTCAACCCACTTGGCGTAGTCGGCGTCCGAAACCACGCGCACGACGATGGGCATGAAGGCGTGTTCCTTGCCGCACAGCTCGGCGCACTGGCCACGGTACACGCCAACCTTCTCGGCCTTGAACCAGGTGTCGCGCACGAAGCCGGGGATCGCATCCTGCTTGACGCCGAAGGCCGGGATCATCCAGGCATGGATGACGTCATTGGCCGTCAGCACCATGCGGACTTTCTTGTTCACGGGCACCACCATCTCGTTGTCCACCTCCATCAGGTAGGTGTTCGACTTGGGGGCCTCGTTGTTGATCTGTTCGCGCGGGGTGGTCAGGGTGGACACGAAGGAGATGCCTTCGCCGTCGCCCTTCAGGTAGTCGTAGCCCCACTTCCACTGGTAGCCAGTGGCCTTGATGGTGATGTCGGCATTGGTGGTGTCCTTCATCGCCACGACCGTCTTGGTGGCGGGCAGGGCCATGCCGATGACGATCAGGAACGGGATGATGGTCCAGATCACCTCGACGGTGATGCTTTCGTGGAAGGAGGCCGACTTCGCGCCCTTGGACTTGCGGTGCGTGAACACGGAGTAGAACATCACCGCGAAAACGCCGATGAAGATCACGGTGCACATGATCAGCATCATCCAGTTCAGCCAGTGAATCTGCTCGGCGATCTTGGTGACCGGCTCGGTCAGATTGAGCTGACGCACTGCGGGGCCGCCTGGCATGTCTTCCACTGCCAGGGCTGCATGACCAGTGAGCAGGGACGCGCCCACCAGACACGCTGCGGATGCCTTCTTCCACATTTTCATTTGTTATCTACCCAATTTACAGATTCAAATCTGTCACTCGCGGGGCCCTCGCTGCCTCTCAGAGATAACGCAAAGCCGATACGAGTTCCTGCGCGAACTTTCGCCGCTTGTACGGGTCCAGAAAACACCCCACCCGCACAGCGCTCCCGCCCGAGCGCAGCAACACCAGCGCTCGCAATGATTCATCCAGCTCGACCCGCACCCACAGCGGGTTGAACTCATGCCGTGTCAGCTGCCCTGCACTGACCGAAACCACTACCAGCCTGCCGTCGGCCAGGCTGACGCGTTCGTAATCCGACGCGTGCCGCCCATGCACCAGCAGGGCAATGCCCAGTCCAAGCAGCTCCAACCCGGCAAAGGGAAGGACGAGCCACGACCCTCGCCACGCAAAAAACAAGGCGATGGCAAGCGAAATGCTGACGATCGAGAGGTAAAACCAGCCAACCTGGCGTGGAGACAGCGAGCAATTCCGCTTCATCAGCCAGTCTTTGTCCGGCGCGCCGGATCCGCCGGACCTGCCGTCGGATTCGTCTTGCGCCGTCTGGAATGCGATACCCAAGTCTTGCATCGCCAACCTTGCATCGCCAACCGCTGTGACCGGATGCACGCCTGGACGATTGCGCCTGGGACGCACCATTGGGGTGCGATTTCGGGCAAATAGTGCCAGGGAGACCACTGCGACAAACTGGCGCATTATAGGGCGCTTCGCCTACACGGACAAGGCCGCCACTTGACCAACGGGCTAGCGCGCGACAAGTTTTTGTGCTTCAGCGCGGTGCGTGCGAAAGCCTGCTTGACTGCGCGAGCGATGCATGCAAGGGCGTCGGCCACGTTACTTGCGCTGCCGCGCGCGGCCGATCTTGTCGAGCGGGACGACAGCGTGTCCCAGCTCGTCGACGGCCTGCTTGCCGCGTGGCGCCAGCTTCCAGGCATGACCGTAGACGATCTCGAACGTGAGCGGGATCAGGCCGTCGGCATTGCGCCGCCGCTCGAACGCGGCCAGCAGCGCGTCGAGCCAGGCGCGCCCGCGCAAGCCCCCGCCCTTGCCGGCCACCGGCGGCAGGCGCAGGCCGCCGAAGGCCTGCACTTCACGGAGCAGGGTCCGCGGCGACTCGTAGGTGACGGTCAGGGTTTCCATGTCCATCACGGGCGTCGACCAGCCGCTGTGCACCAGCATGTCGCCGATATCGTGCATATCGACGAAACGCAGGGAATGCGTGTCGCCATCTACTTCGGCGAACGCGGCGCGCAACTCCGCCAGCGTATCGGGCCCGAACAACGAGAACAGCACAAGGCCTTCGTCGCGGGTGATCCGGTGCCATTCCGGGAAGACCCGATGCGGCTCGGGATGCCAGTGCAGCGCGAGGTTGGACCACAACAGGTCGAAACTGGCCGGCGCGAAGGGCAATGTGGCAAGATCGCCCTGCACCAGGTCGAACGTGGGGCGCTTGCCGAGCAGGCGCCCCAGCCACCCGGACTGGCGCTGGGGATCGCGCTGCGCCGCTTCGCGCAGCATGGCGCCGGAGATATCAAGGCCGGCGATCTGCGCATCCGGATACTGGGCGCGCAGCGCGGCCAGGCCGCGGCCGTGGCCGCAGCCAATGTCGAGCGCGCGCGCCGGCGCCAGCCGGATCATCTGCATGCGCTCCTGCATGCGCTGGCCGATCTCGCCCAGCAGGAAATCGAGCTGGCCGAAACCGGCGCTGCGCCGGTCGAAGGCGAGGCGGGTCAGCCGCGTGGGCGGCAAATAGGCATCGGGGGAGTCGGCGTCATGCAGGGACACGGTCAAACCAGGCGGCAAGAGAATGGGGATGGCGGCCGCAGCGATGCGCCCGTCCGGGAAACGGTGCGCGCGCCAGCGGACAGCGCGACCGGACCGCAAGTATACGCGCCCGCCGCCGCGCCTGCCGGCGGCGGCCCGGCATCACATCCGGCTCCCACGCCCGCCTTGCACCTGCCAGCATGCCCCGGCGACAGCACACTGCGCCAGCATGCGCGGCGCTGGATGCGCGCGCTGCTGCCGGCGGCCTGTGCGCTGTGCGGCACGGTGCAGGACGAAACCGTCTGCGCCGGCTGCGCGGAGGAGCTGCTGGCGCCGCTGCCGCGCTGCCGCTGCTGCGCCCGCCCCCTGGGGCGCGCCGCGGGGCCGGGCAATGCGCCGATCTGCAGCCAATGCCGCCATGAACCGCCGCCCTTCGATGCCACCCTCGCGCTCGGCGACTACGCCAGCCCGCAGGACGGCACGGTGCTGGCTCTGAAATTCGGCGGCGTGCTGCCGCTGGCGGACTGGCTCGCGGGCGAACTGGCAAGCCGCTGGCAGGCCGCTTCCGCCACGTGCGGACTGACTCTGCCCGATGTGCTGGCGCCAATTCCGCTGTCCCCGCGGCGGCTGGCGCAACGTGGCTTCAACCAGTCCTGGGAAATTGCACGCCCACTGGCACGCCGTCTCGGCGTGCGCGCCGCGCCGACGCTGCTGGCGCGCCTGCGCGATACCCCGGCGCAGGCCACGCTGGACCTGCCCGCGCGGCAGGCCAACCTGCAAGACGCCTTCGGCCTCGGCCCCGGGCACGATGTCGCGGGCCTGCATGTCGGCCTGGTCGACGATGTGATGACCAGCGGCGCCACACTGGGCGAAGCGGCGCGGGTCCTGAAGGCTCACGGCGCAACGCGTGTGACGCTGCTGGTGGCGCTGCGCACACCCTAGGCCCGGCGCCGCCATCAAGTGAAGTACGCGCTGACCCTCCCCGCCACTGCCCGGCGTGACAGGCGGCCCCCGGCAGGGTAAGCTGCGCAGCGTTTCACGGCTGCGGCGCCTCCGGCCCGCCCACTCCCATGTTCAATGTCGTCCTGGTCGAACCCGAGATCCCCCCGAATACCGGCAATGTGATTCGCCTGTGCGCCAACACCGGCGCGCGCCTGCACCTCGTCAAGCCGCTCGGCTTTCCGCTCGAGGATGCGCGCATGCGCCGTGCCGGGCTGGACTATCACGAGTACGCCAGCATGCGCGTGCACGAGAACTGGGATGCGCTGATGGAAAGCGAACAGCCCGACCCCACCCGCATGTTCGCGCTGACCACGCACGGCTCGACGCCGTTTGGACAGGTCGGCTTCCAGCCTGGCGACTGGTTCGTGTTTGGCTCGGAAACGCGCGGGCTGGCGCCGGAGCGGCGCGAGTGGTTTCCCGCCACGCAGCGCATCCGCCTGCCGATGCGGCCGGACAACCGCAGCCTCAACCTCTCCAATACCGTCGCGGTCGTCGTGTTCGAAGCCTGGCGCCAGAACGGCTTTGCCGGCGGCGCCTGATCCGGGCTGACGAAAGCGCTTTATTCCGGCTGTACGCCGGCGACGCGAATCACCTTGTCCCAGCGCGCTTTTTCGCTCGCCATGGTCTGGCGCAGCGATTGTGGCGCCGTCCCTGCCGGCACGAAATACTGGGCTCGCATCTTGGCGCGCACATCCTCGCTGCCGATGATGGCCACCAGTTCGCGATAGAGCCGGTCGATCACCGGCGCGGGCGTTCCCGCCGGCGCCAGCACCGCTTGCCACGAGATCGCCTCGAAGCCGGGATAGCCGGATTCCGCCACGGTTGGCACCGCGGGCAACAGGCCGGTGCGCCCGCTGGTGGTGACCGCGATGATGCGCAGCTTGCCGGCAGTCACCAGGGGCATGGCGATGGCCGGCACCATGAAGCCAGCCTGCACCTGGCCACCGACCATGGCGGTGGTGATCTGCGCGAAGCCCGGATAGGGAATGTGCTGCAGGTCGATCCCCGCCGCGGCCTTGAGCTGCTCCATCGCCAGGTGGGAAGCGCTGCCGTTGCCGACCGACCCGTAGTTCAGCACGCCCGGACGGGACCGTGCCAGCGCCACGAACTCGCGTACGTCATGCACCGGCAGGCGGGCATCCACCACCAGGACATTGGGCGAAGTTGCCACCAGCGACACGGGCGCGAGCTGGCGCACCGGGTCGTAGCCAAGATGGCGCGACAGGGTCGGCGCCGTGACTAGCGGGCCATTGATGGTCAGCAGCAAGGTGTAGCCATCCGGCGCGGCCCTTGCCACCATGCCGGTGCCGATATTGCCGCCGGCGCCCGGGCGGTTTTCCACTACCACGGGCTGCCCGAGCGCGACGGCCAGCTTCTCGGTCAGCAGGCGCGCGATCAGGTCGGGCGAGGACCCGGCCGGGAACGGCACCACCATGCGGATCGGGCGCGCTGGCCAGGGCTGGGAGGCCGCGGGCGAAGCCATTACCGTCCCTGCCATGCCGGACATGGCGCCGGCGGCAAGGGCGATCAGGGTGCGGCGGCGGGCCGCGATGAAGTCTTGGGACATGATGCAAGGCGGTGGCAAATGCGCAAGCGTATCGCCGCCGGACTCAATGAAATCAATCAAGAAGGGACTCGCGTCCCTGGCAAATGGCAGCGACCGGCCAGGCGCGGGAGGTCCGCGATGGTTGCCGGGTCAGCATGCGCTCACTCATCGCGTGCGTCGCGCTGCAGTAGTTGCGCCACCGCGTCGGCGGCGGGCAGCCCTTCGAAGAGCACCGCGCAAACCGCACGCGTGATCGGCATATCGACGCCCTTTGCCGCTGCCAGCGCCGCCACCGCCTGCGCGCAGCGCACGCCTTCGGCTACGTGGCCCAGTTCGGCCAGGATCTGCGCCAGCGTCTTGCCCTCGGCCAGTTGCTGGCCAACCTTGCGGTTGCGCGAGAGGTCGCCCGTGGCGGTCAGGATCAGGTCGCCCATGCCCGCCAGACCCATAAAGGTTTCAACACGGCCGCCCAGCGCCATGCCCAGCCGCGTCATCTCGGCCAGGCCGCGCGTCACCAGCGCGGCGCGCGCGTTCAGGCCCAGGCCCAGCCCGTCGCTGGCGCCTGTGGCGATCGCCAGCACGTTCTTGACAGCGCCGCCTACCTCGGCACCGACCAGGTCGTCGCTGCCGTAGATGCGCATCGCATGGTGATGGAAGGCATGCTGCGCCAGTTCCGCGAGCGCGGGCGACGTGCCCGCCACGGTCAGCGCGCACGGCAGGCCAAGCGCCACCTCGCGGGCAAAGCTGGGGCCCGTCAGCACACCGTAGCTGGTGTCGTGCAGACGGCCGGCGGCATCGAGTTCTTCGCGCACCATCTGGTGCGGCAGTGCATTGGTGCCGGCCTCGAAGCCCTTGCACAGCCAAAGCATGCGCAACGCCCCGGTCTGGCGCGCGGCCAGCCTGCGCGTCATTTCGCGCAGGCCCGAGACGGGCGTGGCCACGATCACGAGACCGTCGGGTTCGACATCGGCATGCGCCGCGGCGCGCTCGAAATCCGGCTCGACCGCAAGCCGCCCGGACAACGGTACGCCGGGCAGGTAAGTGGCATTGACGCGGTCGGCGCCGATGCCCGCCAGCTGCGTGACGTCACGCCCCCACAGCACCACATCGTGGGCCGCGGCGGCATGGCTGGCGAGCGCGGTGCCCCAGGCACCTGCACCGAAGACAGTGATTTTCATGGCGTTCGCCTCGCTGGTTCAGCCTCAAAGCCGCATTCATCAAGTAACGCGGGCCGGAAAGACAAAACGGGGCCGAGGCCCCGTCTTTGCAACTGACTGCAGCAGGATCAGTGGCGAGCCTGGCTGCCGTCGGGCATCACGATGCCGCTGCTGCCGCCCTGTGCGGCTTCGGCTTCTTCCATGGCTGCCTGCAGGCGTTGTTCGTACAGCGCCTGGAAGTTGATTTCCGACAGGTGGATGGCCTGGAAGCCGGCGCGGGTGATCACGTCAGCGATATTGCCACGCAGGTACGGGTAGAGAATGGTCGGGCAAGCGATGCCCAGCAGCGGGTCGAGCTGCTCCACCGGCACGTTGCGGATATCGAAGATGCCGGCCTGGTGCGCTTCCACCAGGAAGGCAACCTTGTCCTGCACCTTGGTGGTCACGGTACCGGTCACCACCACCTCGAAGATGCCTTCCTGCAGCTGCGAGGCACCCACGTTCACCTGCACTTCCACGGCCGGTGCTTCGGTCTCGAGGAAGATGCCGGGCGAATTCGGCTGTTCGAGCGACATGTCCTTCAGGTACACACGCTGGATGTTGAAGAACGGCTGGTCTTCCTGCTGATTGTTTTGCTGGTCGCTCATGAAAGGCTTCCGGAAAGAGGCGTTGGGCACCTGGCGTACGGACCATCTGCGCCACGGGCTGGAATGGCCCTGGCAACGGCCCGGGTCGGCACCCGGTTGGAAAACGCATATGGTACATGACGCGGGTGACGAATTCACCCGCGCCGAGGCTGCGGGGCCTTCAGGCAGCCAGCAGGGGCACCAGCCCGCCCTGGCGATCGAGCGCCGAGAGGTCGTCGAAGCCGCCCACATGAGTCTCGTCGATGTAGATCTGCGGCACGGTGCGGCGGCCTGTGCGCGTCATCATTTCCTCGCGCTTGCCGGGCTCGCGGTCGATCAGGATCTTCTCGATCGCGTCGACGCCCTTGGCCTTCAGAAGGCGCTCGGCCATCTGGCAATACGGACAAACTACCGTGCTGTACATCACAACGCGGGCCATGCGGTTCTCCTTGAAAAACGGGACTCTGGTCGTAGCTCGGGTGCCGGCAAGCCAGGACTGCGCCACACCGGACAAAGACGGGCGCCCTGCTGGCGCGGCGACGGGGCATGCCCCCGGAGCCGCTTCAGGCGCCCCTTACTTGACTAAGGGCAGGCCGGCTTGCTGCCAGGCGGCCAAGCCGCCTTCGAGCGAATAGATCTCACTGTAACCGGCTTCCTTCAAGACTGCTTGACCCTTGCCCGAGCGCTGGCCGGTCTGGCACACGACGATGATTGGGACGGATTTGTCCTTTGCAAGGCCGGCGGCACGGCTGGGAAGATCCGCGAGTGGCGCGCTCTTGGCTTGCGGCAGGTGGCCCTTGGCGTATTCGGTGGCTTCCCGGATATCCACGACCACCGCATTGCGCTTGTTGATCAGCTGGGTCGCGGCGGCCGGATTGACGGTCTTGCCGGCGGTTCCGCGCGTGATGGCGGGCCAGGCCAGCAGGCCGCCCGACACCACGGCGAGGGCGATCAAGGCAAGGTTGTTGTAGTCGGCGAAGAAATTCACGTTGGCATTCCGGTGGGTTGAGTCGGCGGCATTATAAAATAGACGGTTTCGTGCCCGCGACCCGCCATTGTCTCCTACTTGACACAACTGCGGCGGTATGTGGCATGGCGCACACAGGTTTCTCACGCTTTGGAAGCAGCATGTACAAACTCGTTCTCATCCGCCACGGCGAATCCACGTGGAATCTCGAAAACCGCTTCACTGGCTGGGTCGACGTCGACCTGACCGACACCGGCGTGGCCCAGGCCAAGCTGGGAGGCAAGCTGCTGCGGGAAGCCGGCCTGGGCTTCGACGTAGCCTATACCTCGGTGCTGAAGCGCGCTATCCGCACGCTGTGGCACGTGCAGGACGAAATGGACCTGATGTGGATCCCGGTCCGGAACGAATGGCGCCTGAACGAACGCCACTACGGCGCGCTGTCGGGCCTGAACAAGGCCGAGACCGCCGCCAAGTTCGGCGACGAGCAGGTGCTGGTATGGCGCCGCAGCTACGACACGCCGCCTCCGGCGCTCGAAACGGACGATCCGCGCGTCGCGTACGACGATCCGCGCTATGCCCAGGTGCCGCACGAGCAGATCCCGCTGACCGAATGCCTGAAGGACACGGTGGCCCGCGTGCTGCCGCTATGGAACGAATCCATTGCGCCCGACATCAAATCGGGGAAGCGCGTGGTGATCGCAGCCCATGGCAACAGCATCCGCGCGCTGGTGAAGTATCTGGACCAGGTCTCGGATGACGATATCGTTGGCATCAATATCCCCAATGGCACCCCGCTCGTGTACGAGCTGGACGCCGACCTGCGCCCGCTGCGTCATTACTACCTGGGCGACCAGAAAGCGATCGCCGCCTCCCTGGCCGCCGTGGCGAACCAGGGCAAGGCACGCTGAGGCAAGGGCCGGGCGGGCGCCGCCCAGGCGCATCGCCCGGCCGCCTCATGCAGTGGATCAGGCCTTTTTTGCCGCTCCCTCTTATACTGTCGGACAAAACCGGCCGGTGTGATACGCCAGGCCGGCTCCGACACAGCACAATCCTCACACGTTCAGGCAGCCCTCATGCGTAAGACGCTCAAGAACATAAGTCTTGTTTCTGCCGGACTCGTTGCCGGCGTGCTCGCCACGCTGCAGCTATCGGCCACCGCGCAGAACTCTTCAGGGCCCCTGCCGCTGGAGCAACTGCGCCTGATGGCGGACATCTTTGGCCAGATCAAGCGCGAGTACGTAGAGCCGGTCGATGACAAGAAGCTGCTGACTGAAGCCATCAAGGGCATGGTCGCCAGCCTGGATCCGCATTCGGCCTATCTGGACGAGAAGGATTTCAAGGAACTGCAGGAAGGCACGCGCGGCCGCTTCGCCGGCCTGGGGATCGAAATCTCCCAGGAAGAAGGGCTGGTCAAGGTGATCAACCCGATCGAAGACACACCCGCCTTCCGTGCCGGCATCCAGCCCGGCGACCTGATCACCCGTATCGACGACAAACCCGTGCGCGGCCTGCCGCTCGAACAGGCTGTCAAGCGCATGCGCGGCGAACCGGGCACCAAGGTCACGCTGACCATCTATCGCAAGAGCGAGGAACGCACCTTCCCGGTGTCGATCACGCGCGCCGAGATCCGCGTGCAGTCGGTCAAGGCCAAGCTCATCGACAACGACAAGCTCGCCTGGGTGCGGCTGACCAGCTTCCAGGAGCGCACCGTGGCGGACCTGGGCAAGAAACTGGACGAACTGGCGCAAAAGAACCCGAACCTCAAGGGCGTGATCCTGGACCTGCGCAATAACGGCGGCGGCGTGCTGCAAGGCGCGGTCGGGGTAGCGGCAGCGTTCCTGCCCGATGACGTGACCGTGGTCTCGACCAACGGCCAGGTGCCCGACGCCAAGCGCGTCTACAAGACCACGTTCAACAACTACCGGCTGTCGTCCCTCGAAGACGATCCGCTCAAGAGCCTGCCGGCGCTGTACAAGAAGATCCCGATGGTGGTGCTGACCAACGCCTACTCGGCATCAGCCTCCGAAATCGTCGCCGGTGCGCTGCAGGACCACAAGCGTGCGCTGATCATGGGCAAGACCACCTTTGGCAAGGGCTCGGTGCAGACCGTGCGTCCGCTCACCAACGACACCGGCATCAAGCTGACCATCGCGTACTACTACACGCCGACGGGCAAATCGATCCAGGCCAAGGGCATCCGCCCGGACATCCCGGTCGACCAGAACCCGGAAGGCGATCCTGACGACGCGCTGATCACGCGCGAAATCGACACCGAGCGCCACCTGCATAACAAGCAGGAGTCGGAGGAGCCCGAGATGAACGAGCGCGAGCAGCGCCGCGTCGAGGAGTTGCGCCGGCTGGAGGAAGACAACGCCAAGAAGTCGCCGGAAGAGCGCGACAAGGAACGCAAGAAGAAGCCGATCGAATTCGGTTCGGCCGAGGACTTCATGCTGCAGCAGGCGATCGCACAGCTCGAAGGCCAGCCGGTCAAGCGCTCGAAGTCCAAGCTCGAAGCCGTGGCCGTGTCGGACAAGCCGGCCAAGCCGGCCTCCGCGAAGTCTGGCACCACCCCGGCCAAAGCTGGCGGCAAGACACCAGCCAGCGCCCCGCCGGCGAGCGCACCGATTGGAACGCCGCTGGGCACGCCGACCGGCAAGGCTCCCTGAAAACCTGATGGACGACAGCGGCCCCGCGGGGCCGCTTTTGCATTGCACGCCATGAACGACGATCAACTGCTGCGCTATTCGCGGCATATCCTGCTCGACGAACTCGGCATCGAGGGACAGAGCCGGCTGCTGGCCAGCCACGCGCTGGTGATTGGCGCCGGCGGCCTGGGCGCCGCAGCCCTGCCCTACCTGGCCTCCGCCGGCGTTGGCACCATTACCGTGGTCGATGACGACGTGGTCGACCTGACCAACCTGCAGCGCCAGGTCATCCATACCACCGCCAATGTCGGCCGACCCAAGGTGGAGTCTGCGCGTGAAGGCATGCTGCGCATCAACCCCGGCATCGACGTCCGCCTGGTGCAGGCTCGCGTGGGCGCCGCCGAACTGGCGCAACTGGTGGCCGGGGCCGATGTGGTGCTCGATTGCTGCGACAACTTCGACACGCGCCAGGCGGTCAACCGCGCCTGCGTGCGGCACAACGTGCCGCTGGTGTCCGGCGCTGCGCTGCGCTTCGACGGGCAGATCAGCGTGTTCGACCGCCGCCAGCCGGGCGCACCCTGCTATGCCTGCCTGTTCCCGCCCTCACAGCCGGCGCAGGAAGTGGCCTGCGCCACCATGGGCGTATTCGCGCCGCTGGTGGGCATGGTCGGCACCGTGCAAGCGGCAGAGGCGCTCAAGCTGCTGATGGGGATCGGCACCACCCTGGCCGGCCGGCTGCTGATGGTCGATGCGCTCGGCATGGAATGGACCACCATGCGCCTTGGGCGCGTGCCGGATTGCGAAGTCTGCGGCGGCGGCGAGGCCCACGGGGACGCCGGCCACTAAGCGCCAGTCATGCGCGCGTACGCTCGCGCAGGAAGGCGAGCGCGGCGGTGCGCTCGCCGCGGAATACGATCCTGGCCTCGCGCCGCTCGCGCTGGTAGGCATACATGGGATCGTAGTATTGCCGCAGCAAAACCCCGATCCATCCCCGGTGCAGCTCGGTCTGGCCCGACTCGGCCTGGCGCTCCAGCGCCTGCCCCAGCAAGTCGGAGAGCCGCTCGTAGAGGGCTCCGCCGAGCCGCCTGGATATTGCCGCCATCGCATCCCGCAGGCGTGCGGCATAAGCGGCGAATCCCGCCTCCTCGCCAAGCGCCTCGATGAATTCCTGCGACAGGCCAAGCACGTAGTCCTCCAGCACACGATCCACGCGCGCCTCGAAAGGCTCCTCGAGCCAGACCAGCGGCGCCGCCTGCATGGCGAGGTAGAAGGACTGCGGCAGGTTCCGGGCGCCGATGAAGCGCCCTTCGTCCTCGACCACCAGGGCAGCACGCCCGCTCGCGCGGTGGCGCAACAGCGCGACCGCCAGATCGCTCTCGAAATCGATTTGCGTGGGCTGCGCGACCGCGCGCCGGCCGAAACTGGAACCGCGATGGCGGGCCTCGCCCTCCAGGTCGATGGCCGCATCCTGGCTAGCCATCAGGTCGGCGATCAGCTCGGTCTTGCCGCTGCCAGTCAGTCCGCCCAGTATCAGCAGGCCGCACTCGGCGGCGGCGGCATCGATGACGTCGATCAGGTAAGCGCGCATCGCCTTGTAGCCGCCCGTCACGCGCGGATAGGCAATGCCGGCATCGTCGCGCAGCCACTGCTGCACGATCTGCGAACGCATGCCTCCCCGGAAGCAATACAGATAGCCCTCCGGATGCGCCCGCGCAAACGCCGCCCAGGCGGCGGTGCGCGCGGCGCGGACGTCGCCGCTCACAAGGCGGTGGCCCAGCGCGATCGCGGCCTGCTGCCCCTGCTCCTGATAGCACAAGCCCACCTGGTGGCGCTCGTCGTCGTCCATCAGCGGCAGGTTCACCGCGCCAGGGAACGCACCGCGCGCGAATTCCACCGGCGCGCGTACATCGAGCAAAGCGGCACCGGACAGGAAAAGCCGGCGGAAATCGCACGCATCGTCGCGCATCAGATCACCTCGACGGCGTACTGGCCCTGCACCACCATCTCACCAACCGGTGCCAATGCCAGGCCGGACTCGGCACAGGCAGCGTGGAATTCGGCTTCGCCGGCAGGCTCGACCGCCACCAGCAGACCGCCGCTGGTTTGCGGATCGCACAGCACGGCGCGCTGCACCTCGCTCAGCGCGCCGCCCAGGTTGCCTATGCCGGCGCCAATCCGCGCGCCATAGCTATCGAAGTTGCGCTGCGTACCGCCAGGCACGCAACCGGCGTCCACATAGCGCAATACCTCCGGCAGCAGCGGCACCGCCGAGTAGTCGAGGCGAGCGGTAAGGCGGCTGCCATCGGCCATTTCAACCAGGTGCCCGAGCAGACCAAAGCCGGTCACGTCCGTCATGGCCCGCACGCCGGCCAGCTTGCCAAAACGGCTGCCGGGGCGGTTGAGCACGCACATCCAGTCACGCGCCAGGTGCGCATCCTGCGCGCGCAGCCGGCCCTGCTTCTCGGCCGTGGTCAACACGCCGATGCCCAGCGGCTTGGTCAGGTAAAGGCGGCACCCGGCGGTGGCGGTATCGTTGCGCTTCAGGTGCGCGCGGTCGACCACACCCGTCACCGCCAACCCGAAGATGGGCTCCGGGGCATCGATGGAATGCCCGCCGGCAAGCGGGATGCCGGCATCCTCGCAGGCGCGCCGACCACCGGCCACCACCTCGCGCGCCACCTCGGGTGGCAGCAACTTCACCGGCCAGCCGAGGATGGCGATGGCCAGCAACGGATCGCCCCCCATCGCATAAATGTCGCTGATGGCATTGGTGGCGGCGATGCGTCCGAAGTCGAAGGGATCATCGACGATCGGCATGAAGAAATCGGTGGTGGAAACCACGCCGCGGCCGTGATCCAGCCCGTCCAGCGCGTAGACGGCCGCGTCGTCGCGGGAGGCATTGCCGACCCACAGGCGCGGGTCGAGATGCTGATTGCCGCTGCCGGCCAGGATCACATCGAGCACCTGTGGCGATATCTTGCAGCCGCAGCCGGCACCATGGCTGTACTGCGTCAGGCGAATGGGTTCTGCCATGATCCTCGGCTCCTGTTTCGTGGCGTTTGCGAATGCGTGCGCTCGCTCATCTGCACCCTATATGCTATCTGGCGCCTCTCGCCGCTGCACGCGCGGATCGCGGGCAAGCTGGCGCCGGCACGGCAACGGCGATGGCTGCGAAGCGACTGGCAAGGAATGGGAATCCGAATGAGAAGAGTTACTACCCGGATGCGGGGAGAGGCGGCAGCACCGAACGGCGCCGCGCGAGCGCGGCCACTGCGTTCTTGCGAACCCGCGGCCGACTGCTGGGCGGATTACTGCTCGCCCGGCTCCATCTGCGACTGCAGATAGTTCGGCAGACCAACCTTGTCGATCAGGTCGAGCTGCGTTTCGAGGTACTCGATATGCTCTTCGGTGTCGGTCAGGATGTCGACCAGGATCTCGCGGCTAACGTAGTCGCCCACCGATTCGCAGTAAGTAATGCCTTCCTTGACGGTGGCATGCGCGCCTTGCTCGAGCTTCAGGTCGCACTTGAGCATTTCCGGGGTGTCTTCGCCCAGCAGCAGCTTGTTGAGGTCTTGCAGGTTGGGCAGCCCATCGAGCATGAGGATGCGGTCGATCAGGCGATCGGCGTGCTTCATCTCGCCGATGGATTCTTTGTACTCCACGTCGCCGAGCTTCTTGAGGCCCCAGTGGCGGTACATGCGAGCATGCAGGAAGTATTGGTTGATCGCGGTCAGCTCGTTCTTCAGCTGCGCGTTCAGATGTTGGATGACCTTCTTGTCACCTTTCATAGGAGGCTCCTGTAGCAACGGGCCCCCGCAAAAACGCGAAGCGGCGCAAGACGCGCCGCATGCAGTCTGAACGACCGAAACCGCGCCGTAACCTGATAGTTACGGGCGAGTTCAAGCAACCAGCTCGGTACGCTGATCGTTCGCGACTGCCGGGTCCCGAGTGTCCATTATGGCACGTGGACCCGAAGGCGAACAGGAGGAAATGTCCACGACCTGGATGGTGGCGACCTTGACATTGCGGACCGCGGCGACGCCTTCGCAAAGGACCTGTTGCGCGCATTCGCGGCAACGGCCACAGCAGGTGCCCACGCCCAGCGTTTCAGCCAGCTCGTCGAGCGTGGCCACGCCAAGATGCGCGGCCCCATGGATTTCTCGGTCAGTAACCTGATTGCAGATGCAAACGTACACAAATCCCTCCTTGAGAGAGGGGTGACACCGGCATGTCACCCGCGATGTACGTCAGAATATCAGAGATCGAAAATGATAACAATTCCCATTAAGCCACAAAATGTACATGCCAACCACACGGCACTTACGCAGGAAATTGTGGATTGAGACAACGTCACAAGCCGCATTAAAGTGCCTTATAATGCTCACTGAGAGTGTTGCATTTCCCGAAAAACCTTAGTCTGTACAGGGTTGTCAGTCGCAATCAGAGCTGCTTCAGCGCGCAGGCCAGTTCCTCCGGCTCGTAGGCGCTCAGCACCTGCTCGACCAGCCGTTCCAGCCGTTCGCAGTCGGCATGCAGGACTTCCTGCTTGACCCGCAGCAACTGCGAAGGATGCATCGAGAATTCGCGCAGCCCCATGCCCAGCAGTAGCCGGGTCATGGCGGGATCTCCGGCCATTTCGCCGCACACCGCCACCGGCACGCCGGCGTGGTTGGCCTCGCGGATGGTGCGCGCGATCAGTTGCAGCACCGCCGGATGCAGCGGGTCGTAGAGATGGGCCACGGCGTTATCGGCGCGGTCGATGGCAAGCGTGTACTGGATCAGGTCGTTGGTGCCGATGGAGAGGAAATCCATGCGCCGCAGGAACAGCGGCAGCATCAGCACGGCGGCCGGGATCTCGATCATCGCTCCGACCCTGATAAACGGGTCGAAAGCCTGGCCACGGACGTCAAGCTGGCGCTTGGCCTGTGCGATCAGGTCCAGAGTCTGGTCTATCTCGCGCGCGTGGGCCAGCATCGGGATCAGCAGCCGCACCGGCCCGAAGGCCGAGGCCCGCAGCAATGCACGCAACTGGGTCAGGAACATGGCCGGCTCGGACAGCGACCAGCGGATCGCGCGCAAGCCGAGCGCGGGGTTGAGCGCGGTTTCGAAATCGTCGCCGCGCCCATCGCGCCCCTCCCGGCCATCCAGCGGCTTGTCGGCGCCGATATCGATGGTGCGGATGGTGACCGGCAGCCCGTGCATGGCGTCCACCGCGCCGCGATATGCCTGGAACTGCTCTTCCTCGTCGGGCAGCTCCCCGCGTCGGTTCATAAACAGGAATTCCGAGCGGAACAGGCCCACGCCGACCGCGCCGGCGGTCAGCGCCGCGGTCGCGTCTTCGGACATCTCGATATTGGCCAGCAGGTCGATCTCAAGCCCGTCCAGCGTCACGGCAGGCGTATGGCGCAGGCGTTGCAGGCGCTTTTTCTCCAGTGCCCGCTCGCTCTGCCTGTGCCGGTATTCCTCGAGGATGATGGCCGACGGATCGACGATGACCAGGCCGGCATCGCCATCGATGATGACCCAGTCGTCCTGGCGGATGAGTTCGCTGGCGCTTTGCACGCCCACCGCGGCAGGGATGTCGAGGCTGCGCGCGACGATGGCGGTATGGGAGGTGCGCCCGCCGAGATCGGTCACGAAGCCGTGGAACACGGTATGGCGAAACTGCAGCATGTCGGCCGGCGAGATGTCGTGGGCCACCACGATCACGCCGGGTGCCGGCTCGCCATCGGGCGCCAGGGACGAAGGCGGCACCGGGGCCGGCGCCAGCACGGCCGCGCCGGCCAGCACCTTGAGAATGCGCTCGACCACCTGGCGGATATCCGCCTTGCGTTCGCGCAGGTATTCGTCCTCGATTTCGTCGAACTGCCGCATCAGTTCTTCGAGCCGCGTGGTCAGCGCCCATTCGGCGTTATAGCGCCGGTTGCGGATCAGTGCCTCGGGCTCGCGCGCAAGCGCCTCGTCGTCGAGGATCATCGCATGCACATCAAGGAAGGCGCCCAGCTCTTCCGGGGCTTCGCGCGGGAGATCGCGCTTTAGCGTGACCAGTTCGGCCCGCACCGCCGCGCGTGCCGCGCGCAGGCGTTCCACCTCGGCCTCAAGCCGATCTTCGTCGACCAGGTAATGGGAGACATCAAGCGCAGCAGGCGCCAGCAAATGCGCGCGCCCGATGGCGACGCCGCGCGAGACCGGGATGCCGTGCAGGGCAAATGGCATGTACCGCTCCGTCAGGAACGTTTAAAAAGTCTGGCCAGGGCCAGCAACCTTGGAAGCGGTGCCAGGATGAAACGAAGCGGCCCTGGCCAGGCGCGCCGCGGCGTTCCGTGCCGCCGCTTTCATCCCGAATCGGCTTCCTACTCTCCTTCGCCGAAGCGGTTGGCGATGAGCGCCAGCAACGCGTCCATCGCCTCTTGCTCATCGGGTCCGTCGGTCTCGATGGTCACGGTGGAGCCGATGCCGGCGGCCAGCATCATCACGCCCATGATGCTCTTGGCGTCGACTTGCCGACCGTTGCGCGACATCTTGACCTGACTGACGAAGTTACCCGCCAGTTGCGTCAGCTTGGCGGAAGCCCGTGCATGCAGCCCGAGCTTATTGATGATGTTGGTGTCCCTCTGCAGCATATTTGTCGGGATGATTTGCGATCTGGTTCTGGACGGTGGTGGAGCCTACCTGCAGCACACCCTGCGAGCCTCCCGCCAGCGCCTTGAGGGCAAGCTGGTCGAGTTTCTCGGTACGGTAGCAAATGGCACGCACCAGCATGGGAAGATTGACGCCGGCGAGCACCTTGACGCGGCCCGGCTCGGCGAGGCGGGCCGCGATATTGGCCGGCGTGGCACCAAAGATATCGGTCAACACCAGCGCGCCATTGTCTTCGCTGACCTCGGCCAGGCGCCGCCGGGCTTCGGCCAGCACGGCCGCAGGCTCGGCGTCGGGCATGACGTCGATGGCTTCAAGCCGTTGCGGCTGGCCGCAGTAGACGTGGGCGGCGCACTCGCGCAATGCCGAAGCCAGCGGGGCGTGCGCGATGATCAGGATGCCTGCCATGGTGGTGAATCCGTTGGATTGACGCGATTGTAGCAGGCACGCTGGCCGGAGATTCAGCTCGGCGCCCCGGTTTGGCGCGGCGCCAACAGCTCAGCGGCCACGGGCCTGCACGGCTTGCTCCAGCGCATCGATAAACATGGCGGCAACCTGGAAGCCGGTCTGCTGGGTGATTTCCTGAAAACAGGTCGGACTCGTCACATTGACTTCGGTGAGGTAATCGCCGATCACATCCAGCCCGACCAGCAGCAAACCGCGCTCCCACAGGCCCGGCGCCAGCGACTCGGCGATTTCGCGGTCGCGCGCGGAAAGCTCCTGGGCGCGGCCGGTACCACCCGCGGCCAGGTTGCCGCGCACTTCGCCATCCTTGGGAATGCGCGCCAGCGAATATGGCACGGGCACGCCGCCGATCAGCAGGATGCGCTTGTCGCCGTCCTTGATGGCGGGGATATAGCGCTGCACCATCAGGGTGCGCGCGCCGTCCTCGCCCAGGGTCTCGATGATGGCGCCAAGGTTCATGCCGTCCGGGCCGACCCGGAAGATTCCCATCCCGCCCATGCCGTCGAGCGGCTTGAGAATGACATCGCGATGCTCCGCATGGAAAGCGCGGATACGGTCGGCATCCCGCGTGACCAGCGTCGGCGTGATGAATTCGGGATACTGGGCAATCGCCAGCTTCTCGGAATGGTCGCGAACCGCCTGCGGCTTGTTGAACACATTGGCGCCCTGCGACTCCGCCAGTTCCAGCAGCCAGGTGCTGGTGACGTATTCCATGTCGAACGGCGGGTCCTTGCGCATCAGCACGGCATCGAAGCCCGTCAGCAGCTGCAGGCTGGCCTCGCCGGTGCGGTACCAGTCATGCGGATCGCCTGTGAGTTGCAGCGGATGCACAACCGCCTCCACCTGGTCGGCCGACAGCGACAGCTGCGACTGCAGGCAAGAAAACAGCTCGTGCCCGCGCTCGACCGCCTCGACCATCATGGCGTACGTCGAATCCTTGTAGGTCTTGAAGGTGTGCAGCGGATCGGTAATAAACAGAATACGCATGATGGCTCGTCCCGGTCGCAGGGTTGCCGCGTGGTTTGCGCGGCGCGTCAAGGCGCCGCCAGCGGGGCAGCGCCATTTCAGACATGTCAGAGAATCGGATTCGGGTCCGTCTTCTCGAGTTCCAGCGACGCCGCCAGCAAGGCCAGCCTCGCCACCACGCCGTACATGTAGAAACGGTTCGGCACCGCTGCGCCAGGCTTGGCATGGCTGTCGGGAATGCCATTGGGCGCGAAGGCCAGTGGCACGAAATGCATGCCCGGCGCATTCAGGTTCTCGTCGTTGCCGCGGCCTGTATGGACGCGGTAGAAGCCGCCGACCACATAGCGGTCGATCATGTACACCACCGGCTCGGCCACCGCCTCGTTGACCTTCTCGAAGGTGTGCACCCCTTCCTGGATGATGACGTCGTTGACCTCAAGGCCTTCCTTGACGACGCTCATCTTGTTGCGTTCCTTGCGGTTCAGCCCCTTGATTTCGGAAGGATCCTTGATGGTCATGATGCCCATGCCGTAGGTGCCCGCGTCGGCCTTGACCACCACATAGGGTGTTTCCTTGATGCCGTACTCGCGGTACTTCTTGGCGATCTTCTTGAGCACGCCTTCGACCGAGTCGGCCAGTGCCTCTTCACCCACGCGCTCGTGGAAATCGATGCCCGAGCACTTGGCGAAGTACGGGTTGACCATCCACGGATCGACGTCGATCAGCTTGGCAAACTTCTTGGCAACCTCGTCGTAGGCGGCGAAATGGCTCGACTTGCGGCGCGTCGACCAGCCCGCGTGCAGCGGCGGCAGCAGGTATTGCTCGTTGATGTTCTCCAGGATCGGCGGAATGCCGGCGGAGAGATCGTTGTTGAGCAGGATCGAGCAGGGATCGAAGTCCTTCAGCCCCAGGCGGCGACCGCGCGCGCCCAGGCGGGCCAACGGCTCCACCACCAGCGTCTGGCCGTCGGGCAACTCGATCGGGGTCGGTTCGGTGATGTCTTCGGACAGCGAGCCCAGGCGGACATTAAGACCGGCCTGGCGCATGATCAGCGACAGCCGCGCCACGTTCTGCAGGTAGAACATGTTACGGGTGTGGCGCTCGGGGATCAGCAGCAGGTTCTTGGCGTCCGGGCAGATCTTCTCGATTGCCGCCATGGCCGCCTGGACGGCCAAGGGCAACATTTCGGGCGCCAGGTTGTTGAAGCCGCCGGGGAACAGGTTGGTATCGACCGGGGCCAGCTTGAAGCCGGCATTGCGCAGGTCGACCGAACAATAGAACGGAGGCGTATGTTCCTGCCATTCCAGCCTGAACCAGCGCTCGATGGACGGCGTCGCATCCAGGATCTTTTTTTCCAGCTCGAGCAGCGGACCGTTCAGCGCGGTGATGAGATGCGGGACCATATACATCCTAGTGATCGTCTTTATCGTTCGCCCAGATTGTAGAGGAACGGCCAATTGGCTGCTGGCGCCGCCTGAATAAGCATATGCGAGCGACAGCATAAGGGATAAGGGATACGGATATGGGGGTGCGGCTCAGGAATAAAAGGGGGGGGGTGGGCGCAGGAGCAATCGGAGACACTTCCGGGCGACCTGCCGGCGAGGGCCGCGGGCAGGAAAAAAAAAGCGCGACCGGAGCCGCGCTTTCAAATGGCCTGACAGATACGGGGAGCGTTCTGCAGGTGGAGGAAACTGCCTCACTCGCACTGTATGTGCGCTACCCCCTGAAAACAATTGAAGCTTTTTAAGATCGGATTTAAGCACTTTGCGAAGAACAGCGCCGCCATCCCGGCCAATGACGGCGGGATGCGCCCCGATTCCGCCACGAAGCGTGCCGCCTGACCGAAAAAAGCCCGGCACAAGGCCGGGCGAAACTCCTGAGAGAAGATTCCCAATCAGCTCTCCAGCACAACACCATTGCGATCAGGCTTCATACGCGGTCTCGCCGTGCGAGGTGATATCCAGGCCCTCGCGCTCTTCTTCTTCCGGCACCCGCAGGCCGATCAGCATATCCACCAGCTTGAAGGCCACGAAGGCCACCACGCCCGACCACACGATGGTGGTAAGCACGCCTTCGAACTGGATCCACAACTGGCCCATGATCGAATAGTCGTCCGCCACCTTATTGGTCACGTAGTCGTAAATCCCCGTGCCGCCCAGGCTCGGCGAGGCAAACACGCCGGTCAGCAACGCACCCAGGATGCCGCCCACGCCGTGCACGCCAAAGACATCCAGGGAGTCGTCCATGCCCAGCAGCTTCTTCAGGCCGGTCACGCCCCACAGGCACAGCAGGCCAGCGGCGATACCGATCACGATGGAGCCCATCGGGCCCACGAAGCCGGCCGCCGGGGTGATGGCCACCAGGCCTGCCACCGCGCCCGAAGCGCCGCCCAGCATCGAGGGCTTGCCCTTGCTGATCCATTCGCCGAAGGTCCAGGACAGCACTGCGGCGCAGGTCGCCAGCAGCGTGTTGACAAAGGCCAGCGCAGCCGAACCGTTGGCTTCCAGCGCCGAACCGGCGTTGAAACCGAACCATCCGAACCACAGCAGCGAGGCGCCGACCATGGTGAAGGTCAGGCTGTGCGGACGCAGGGCCTCACGGCCGAATCCGATGCGCTTGCCGAACATGAAGGCACCCACCAGGCCAGCGACGGCTGCGTTGATGTGCACCACCGTGCCGCCGGCGAAGTCGAGCGCGCCCTTCTGGAACAGCCAGCCAGCCTTGGCGGTGGCTGCGGTACCTGCTGCCGCGTCGGTGTACAGGTCAGGACCGGGCCAGAACCAGACCATATGGGCCATCGGGATGTACGAGAAGGTGAACCACAGCACCACGAACACCAGCACGGCCGAGAACTTGGCGCGTTCGGCAAAGGCGCCGATGATCAGGCCGCAGGTAATGGCCGCGAAAGCGCACTGGAATGCGAAGTAAGCCAGTTCCGGCACCACCACGCCCTTGCTGAAGGTGGCAGCCACGGCATCGACGTTGAGCCCCTTCATGAAGAGCCGGTCGGTGCCGCCAAAGAAGGCGTTGCCCTCGGTGAAGGCGAAGCTGTAGCCGTAGATGGCCCACAGCAGCGACACCAGCGAGAAGATCACCAGGCACTGCATCAGCACCGACAGCATGTTCTTCGAGCGGACCAGGCCGCCGTAGAACAGTGCCAGGCCCGGCAGCGTCATCAGGATCACGAACGCCGTGGAAACCAGCAGCCACGCGGTATCGCCCTTGTTGGGCACCGGTGCAGGCGCCGCGGCGGGGGCGGCAGCCTCTGCAGGCGCAGCCGCCGCTGCCGCGGGAGCAGGGGCAGCTGCAGGTACGGCGGTGGCAGCGGCCGGCGCGGAGGCTTCGGGCGCGGGCTTGTCCTGTGCCACGGCGTGGGTGGACAGGCCGATGCCGGCCGTGCCCAGGGCCAGCGCCACGGCGCCGGTTGTCAGGATGCGCTTGAACCAGGATTTCATTGTGATTAACCTCTTGTCGTTGGGCTGTGCGTCACAGCGCGTCGCCGCCGGTCTCGCCGGTACGAATGCGGATGACCTGCTCGATGGGCGCGACAAAGATCTTGCCGTCGCCAATCTTGCCGGTCCGCGCCGATTTCTCGATCGCCTCGATGGCCCGGTCGACCACATCGTCCGGGACGGCCACTTCGATCTTCACCTTGGGCAGGAAGTCCACGATGTACTCCGCGCCCCGGTACAGTTCGGTGTGACCCTTCTGGCGACCGAAGCCCTTGACTTCAGTCACGGTGATGCCGGACACGCCCACATCCGAGAGCGCTTCGCGCACCTCGTCGAGCTTGAACGGCTTGATGACGGCGATGATCAGTTTCATCCGATTTCTCCTCTGAGCGGGACGGCCCGGCGTGCGTCCGGCGCCCGCTCAACCTGATGCGTGTTTAGAAAGTCTTGGTGATCGAAGCCCAGGCGGTAGCCTTGCCGACATAGCGGCCAGACGTATTGGTGTAGACCGAGTTGTGGGCATTGGTATCGATATAGGCGATCGCCAGTGCGAAGCCCTTGCCCAGGTCCTTGGTCAGCCCCAGCTTCCAGTCCGTGTACGAGGCGCTGTTCACGTGTTTCACGTTCTGGTAGCCCACGTGGGCGTTCAGCGTCAGGTCCCAGAAATTCAGCGGCACATTGGCCGACAGGTCGGCGTAGTAGCTGTACTTGCTGTCGGCGAATCCGAACAGGTTGGTCAGCGCCTGCGAATACTTGAAGAACACAGGACCGTAGCCGGCGCCGACATACACTTC